>CAYZLR010000212.1:2551-2895 GCA_964479275.1 uncultured Caulobacterales bacterium | reverse complement strand
GATCGCTGCACGCGCGGTTCCGTTGACCGCGATGTCTGGGCCGCCAGCAGGATCAATACCAAATCCGGCGATCAATGCACCATCGTCGACCGTAATTCCGGTCAGATCAACCGCCGATGTGGTCGTTGATCCGGCAGTGAATGTGCCCGCGACATCGGAGTTGATCGCGACGCCAAAACCACCGGTTGAAAATCCAGCACCAGCACCCAATGTCAGACCACCCAGCGGCGCATCCGGCGTGCCATTGAAGTCAAGATTATCGAAGGCGACATACCCTTGGATTAGGACGCCACCATTGCTGTATGCGCCATTAACTGTCACTCCGTCGAAACTGATATTTCCGA
>CAYZLR010000212.1:0-2541 GCA_964479275.1 uncultured Caulobacterales bacterium | reverse complement strand
GCCGCTTCATTCGAGTTAAACCCGGAAATCTGGATACCATATCTCGGATTATCTCCCACCATACCGTCGCTGACGAATTCGTCGGCAACCGGAAGACCTGGATTCCCAACTGTCACATCGGTAAACGTGGCGTCGCCACCGAAGTTGAACAGATCAATGTCGTTCGACCCATTCACGAACCCTAGACCGTTCTGCGTGAAGGTACTATCGCTGACATTCAGAGTAATCTGAGTAAGAGCATCAGTACTGCCACTCCCGGCATTCACGCCGAGGCCGGCACCCACGAACCCACTGACATCGACGCCATCAATGACAAGTGTGCCTTGTGCTGCTGGTGCTTCTGCGCTCGTGTCATCCGAGAAACGAATACCGCTCGCGTTTGAACCAGTCGCCGGCGATGTGACATCGATATTACGGAGCGTCACAGTATCTGCAGAAGCATCAAGCGCCGCATCCTGAATGACAATCCCTCCGACTGTTACCTCAACAGTATCGGTCGATCCCGCCACTGTTGCGGCCTCTACGGTAACGGACGTATTGATCGTCAGATTCTCGTCATACGTACCCGTTGCGACAAGAATGATATCGCCATCAGCGGATGCGGTAAGAGCATCACCAATTGTGTCATAGCCATCCTGACTTGTACCCTGGTCCACCAGCAGGAATGTTTGAGTGCCGATGGTTACTTCCTCGATACCGAACAGATCATCCGTAGCCCCTCCAGACGTTACTTCCCAATTATCATCGTCTTCGTTCCAAGCGATTGTCGCGCCCGAATTGTAGGTTACAGTATCAATTCCCTCATCATCGGCGGTTTCCGTCCCACCATAGATCGTGTCAGCACCGGCGGTTCCGAAGAACGTGTCATCACCTGCGCTCCCTTCGAGCTGATTAACACCAGCATCGCCCGTGATCATGTCATCAGCGGACCCGCCAATGACGTTCTCAGTCATCGTTACGCTGTGCGTCGGCGCAATTGGTGTTAGCACCCCATCCATTGGTGGCACGGAAGTTATTTCAAACGTACCAGATGTCTCTCCAGACCCAGCGGTAAGATTGACTGTAAGGCCAACGCTCTGACCCGCGAGGTCTAACGTATCGGTGCCCGTACCCCCATCCAGATCCAGCACTGTTTCGCCATTGAGGTTCATATTGACGTCAAACGTGTCGTCACCATCATTTGCGTTAACGTCGAGCGTTTCGATAGCAGTCAGATCCACAGTTCCATCGACCGTTGTTCCGTCGCCGACCGACACCGTGAAGGTACTCGGGGATTCAGCGTCAGTATCGTCGAAATCGAACTCTTCGTCCGTCGGTGTCGTCTCTGTCGGTTCTGTTGGTTCTGCCGGTGGCTCCGAGTCTGGCGCGCCATTGATAACAAGCGTATCGCCAGCATCACCTTGGCTGCCTCCATCAACAGTATCGTCTCCATCGCCAGAATCGTAGATGATTTCATCATCCCCGGCACCGCCAGAGATCGTATCATCCCCGAGTGCGCCCGTGATGGTTTCGTTACCAATTCCGCCGGTAATCGTGTCGTCATACTGAGTGCCGATGAAGATTTGATCGGTCTCATTGCCGGTAACGTTTGCGATGACTTCAATCGTTGAGTTCGCCGCGATGCTTTCCGCACCCGCCGTATCGGTCACGGTAACGGTAATATCGCGGTCACCCGTGTCTAGTGCAAACGTCGTTTCGTTATTCACGTACACAAGAGAAGCAACCAGTTGCTCGGTAATCACTTCATTCAGTTGGCCAGAAGACTCAGTCGCTACGATGGTGAAGGTTCCTGTTCCATCATCAATAGGTGTGACGTCAACTCCAAGAGCTTCCGCAAGTTCAGTCCCGTCCTCATTCAGAGCGATAAAGCCTTTGCTTCCGCCCAGTACGTTATCATCCTCGTCTGGCTCGCCGTTGTTAACATCAGCGAGCGTAACGGTGATCGCACTGAACGTGTCGCCCGTATCAACATCCACAATATCTGGACCGTTGGCAATCCGAACACCCTCAGATGCCCCCGCTGAGGTCGACTCTGCAGCAAAACCTTCGACGGCGCTTTCATACGAACTGCCGTCAGCAGTGGTATCCAGATCGAGCGTTGGCGCATCATTGATAGCATTCACAATGATCGCAGCCGTTGCGATTGCACTGTCGACCGTTCCATCGTTCGCAGTGTACGTGAACGTCGTTACGCCGTTCCAATCATCGTTCGGAACGAAGAAGACCGATGCAGCATCTCCAGATGCTGTCACGGTGTCCCCTGACATTACCTCTGTTTCCAACGCGCTATCGCTATAAAGCGTGCCGTCTGCCGGCAGCGTCTCAATGTCGAAGCTGACAATCGAGTCAGAAGCATCAACATCGCTTCCGCTTAGCGAAATCACGACGGTCATGTCTTCGTCGTTGCCCCCAATTGCTGGATTAGCGACCGGGGCATCATTGCTGCCGGTGACCGAGATTACGACGGATCCAACCGCAGAGAGTGGATTTTCCGTGTCGCTATCCGTCGCAGTGTAAGCAAAGACTTCAGTTACCACTTCG
>CAYZLR010000211.1:1352-2931 GCA_964479275.1 uncultured Caulobacterales bacterium | reverse complement strand
GAGCAAGCAGTTTTCCGACTTCACGACCAAGGGCTTGATCGCCGTCACCCGGCGCACCTTGAACTCCGCGGAACATCAGTGGACGTGGACCAGAGGCAACAATCGCTTGGGTGTTGTTCGTTGGGCGCAGAACGTCCAAATCTAACCCAAGAGCTTCGATTTTCTTCGCCACTAGTTCTTCCGCTTCTTTCTTCGCCGCTAGTTCTTCCGCTTCTTTCTTCGCAGCTAATTCTTCCGCTTCTCGAGCGCGCTCTTTTGCACGGCGCTCATCCTCAGCCTTTTGTCTCGCGATCTCAACCTCTACAATACGCTTGGCTTCATCAGTGCGTTTCGCTTTTTCAAGACGGTCCGCTTCTCGCTCTTCCAAAATATCAGCAACTTGGATAGCTATCGCTTCAGCGTCTTTCTCCTTGCTAATCTGCGAATTCTCAACCGTCGTAGAATCGACGCAGCCTATTAAAGTCAAAATTAAAATTGCTGTGGCGACTTTTAGAAAGTTGCGCAAGTCAAACAGATTAAACATATTTGCCCCTCAGATTTGTATTAGTTCGAATTAAAACTATCGTTAGGTAGCGGGCGCCGCAAAGAAATTTTTTGCATCTTTCGTGTTGTTTGCGTAGCGAGAGGTACGCCGCGAATGCTCGCGTCGAGCGGATTCAATCCAAGAATTCGGCGGCTCTGACAGCGTTGCTCGAAATACCCTCTCCATCTCTATATGGGACCCCGAGATTACAGCACCCTGGTCCTCCTCCACAGTAGTGGTTCGTTTAATGGGATAGATATCCCGAACAAAGGAGTGGTCCTCCCCTATTTGGGGGATGTGCTGCTTCATTGAATATTGTTGGGTCTACATGTTGAAACAGAGGGCTGGGAAAAGGCGTAAAACTTGGATTTCAATGTATAGATACAAGCACCTTGTTCATTGCGATGATATCATAATCATCTGAGAAAGAACTACCGCTCGCCTGCGAGATGCCTTTAATCACGACCTCTGCTTATCAATCATTCTAGAAGCCTGTTCATTTGGAGATGCGGGTCAATCGAGTGTTGTTAAAGTAATTTAAGCATCATCATTATCCGTAATTGATTGACCGGGCGAATAATTATATGTCAGAAATATTTCGATATTATTTGATAAAAACCTGGGATTGCGATCCGGGGGGGGCAATGCAAACTCAATATTCTTGGCTGCCTATTGCGGCAGCGTTTTTTATGATGTCAGCTTGCGGTGCGCCTGAGCCCCCCAACGATTCCGAAAATGTTGTTTATGAAGGACCGAGTCTGCCACAAAGGGATCTGGAACCCTCGTCTTCGCAAAAAGTGAAAAGCTTTGAGGAGTTTTTTTCCGAGAATCCCGGAGTAGTGGTGGTCGACGGGCGCGAAGCGGAAAATGATGTTGCTGATGGGCCAAGCTTACCGCAGACGGACCCGGAACCCTCATCATTGCGGACTAAGAGGACTTTCTCTAAAGAGAACGCTGGGTCTCTTAACTCATATAACTCCAGTTCGACGCCGGTGGTTTCGTACTCGGCGGCACCTGAACCAACACTACAGGACCCGGCGCCTGCCGTTGTTGAAT
>CAYZLR010000211.1:0-1342 GCA_964479275.1 uncultured Caulobacterales bacterium | reverse complement strand
AAGGCTCGAACGCAGATTTCGGCTACACGCAAAGCCATGCTTGTGGTGGTGCGCTTGACGGTGCGACTTGCCTCGTCATTTTGAACGACCACATGCGCCGTGTACGTCTTGAACGTGATGCTGGAACGATCCTCGTGGGCAACCCAACCATCGCTGATGTGACGGTTCTCGGCAAAGACACCATCTTTGTTTCAGCTCGCTCGGTCGGTTCGACGAACATCATCGCACTGGATGAAAACGACGAAGAAATCCGCACATTTGAGGTTTTCGTTCGTGAGCCAAAAACGAAGCGCGTTGTTCTACGCAATGCTGGCCTCCCTGAACACTACCAGTGTGCTCCAGACTGCCTCCGTGCTTTGACGCAGTCGGACGCGCCTGTTCCACACAACGACAGAGCACGCGTGATCAACAACGACATCACGCTTGATCAAACGGCTATCGGCCTGCAAGCCGGGACAAACCCGAACCAAGAGCCGCAAACGCCTGCGACTCCGTCTGCGGCTGAGTCAGCTGGTCTTGCTGGTGCAACGAGTGCTGTAGCTGGTGCTGCTTCTCAGGGTGCTAATGGTGCCGCTGGTGCGCTTGGTGCGTTGCTCGGTGCTGGCGGTGCGGCTCCGCAAGGCCCGGCGACGACTGCGGCCCCACCTGCTGTTGCTCAGTAAGCTTCACTGAAGCGAAGAAACGAAAACGTCGCCTTTCGAGGCGGCGTTTTTTTATGCATCGATAATCAAGCCGTCATAGGCGGGGATGACCGTTTCTGGCAGCTCGTTGCGGAGCGTCGCGTAATCGAGATCATTGTGAAGGTTGGTCACGATGGCTCGCTTCGGACCAAGACGTTCGATCCATTCCAACGTTTGATCCAAATGCGAATGGGTGGGGTGAGGCTCGCGTCTCAGCGCATCGACAATCCAAAGATCAACGCCTTCCAGTGCCGCCCATGCCGTGTCATCGATGGCGCTGACATCGGGCGTATACGCGATGTCACCAAAGCGAAAACCCCGCGCTTGAAATCCCGGCCCGTGCTCCACGACATGTGCGACGGCGGTGATCGAGCCACCGGCACCGTCGATGGTCAAGCTCTCGCCCATTTCTTTGAGTGTTAGAATCGGCGGATAGTTGCTGCTTTCGGCTTGAACAAAAACATAAGAAAACCGCTCTCGCAGTGCGGCGGCCGTGCCTGGGTCCGCCCAAACATCGAGCCGTTCTTTCCGGTTGATGACGATAGGACGAAGATCGTCGATGCCGTGGACGTGGTCGGCATGTTCGTGCGTTATCAGAACAGCGTTCAGGTCCGGGACGGCTGCATCGAGAAGCTGTGACCTCAGATCGGCGCCCGCATCAA
>CAYZLR010000210.1:0-2985 GCA_964479275.1 uncultured Caulobacterales bacterium | reverse complement strand
ACCGAGACTTCCTCCAATGGCCAACCTCATGAAACCGAGGGAGGCGCGCAACATGAATGATCAAGCCGCAACGAAAGTCATCGCTGCCATCGAGCGGCTCTCGAACCGTATCGCGAAGCTGGACGAAACTAGCGTCGAGTCTGCGGCTATCGCGAACGAGGCGCGGCGTGCAGCGATGGACGCTGCTGAAGCGACGGATGCAACACGAACGGCGGATCGTCTCGCGGCGCATGTGAAACCGCTGCTGAGTAGGTTTGACAGCCAGTTTGACCGAAAAATGGGTACGCTCGATCAGAACATTCAATCGTTTTTCAGCGAAACGCAGATGAACGTAAATCGGATGAAGTCGGCTGCGCGCGATACTGTTTCCGCCGCAGCCGAACATCGTGTGCGAAGCAACAACCTTCTAATCGCTATCGGAGTGATTGGGTTTTCCTTTGTAACAATCGCGATTCTATCGGCTTGGATTTTTCACGATCAAATGTTGCGCAGCCGAACGGGGTGCGAGTTGTTTGGAGGAATCTACAAATGGACTGCCGAAGCAGGCGGCTTCTGCTTGATCGGTGCTGGTTGATCTATCTGTGTGCCATTCGCCCGGCAGCCATAGTTATGTCGCAAGTTTATTACATGGAAAAATCGAAATTTCACAGGTGGGCTGCACAATGGCATTTAGCATCTCAGACGCTGAAGTATTAAAATCATTGCTGTCAAACGGCACAGCGGTTGTTCACGCAACTCAAGCGTACTTTCATTGGCATACTGTTGCAGCGCGCCTGCGAGACCA
Source organism: uncultured Caulobacterales bacterium (assembly GCA_964479275.1). Lineage (GTDB taxonomy): Bacteria > Pseudomonadota > Alphaproteobacteria > Caulobacterales > Parvularculaceae > CALLPQ01. The sequence continues at coordinate 2,201 of CAYZLR010000210.1, read as the reverse complement.
AGGGGCTCCGATTGAGAAAGGTCTTGCCCGGACCTTCAACATTTTTTCGAAATCATTGCTCGAGGAAGCAGTTATGTCGCTCGGTCGTTTGTACGACCTCGATGCAAAGTCAGTCAGTATAATCGACCTCGAAGACAAGACTGGTCTGACAATCAGCACAGCGCTCGCCACGAGACGAGAAACTCTCGAACAAGCCTACCGGGGTGGAGAGCGAGGTCAGCAAAGGTTCAAAGCAAAGTTGTTTCGCGACACAATCGTTGCTCACGTAGATGGAGGGCAAACCCCCGACGGCTATGCGGCGCAGGCGAATTTTTCGGCGGAGGATCTTCGCGATTTGGTCGAGAAGACCGTTTCTTGGTTGAACGAACTCGCCAGAGACAACAGTACCGGAGGAATTTACGACCAGATAGATTTGGAGCATGGACCAGCAAAGATTCAAGAAGAGATCACCGCAATGCTGACTGCTTGGGCTAGATCGGCCCAGTAATCTTGGCGCTGTTTTGCCCAAGGAATGCGTCACGCTTTGATCCTCTGTCAATGACCCCTAACCCAGAATGTGAAACCTCGCGGAGCTTGTATGCTTGCCTCTATACCGCTCGACAAAATTACAGCATCCGACATCGAGAGATTGATAATCAGCGGGGTGGCCGAATCCGTGTGGCTCGACTTCAAACGCGATGATTACAGCGACAAAGCCAAGGAAAGCCGGAAAGAGCGACTAAAAGATATTTCAGCCATGGCAAATTCAGAGGGTGGCGACATCCTTGTTGGGCTAGATGAAGATGACGAGGGTTTTGCCGGCGAGCTCACCCCAATCGAAATTACTAACCCGGATGATTACCAACTTCGCCTTCGAGGGATAATTCGGGAAAACTTTGATCCCCCAATTTCAGGCATTGATCTGGCTTTAATCGAATCCGGTATGGCATTGGGTGATGGAGGAGCGAAGAGGTACTATGTCGTTGTAAGAATACCTCAGAGCATGAACGCCCCACACATGGCTAAGGGTGGTCTTGGGCGCTTCTACATCAGAAACGGGACGCGGAACGACCCAGCCACGACTCAAGAAATAGGAAATTTGTTGGTACGATCCAAGAAAATGCAGGAGCGCGCGCTGGAGTTTCACGACGCCCGTGGCGAGGAATTGCTGGCTGAAAGAAATGCTCTATCGGTAACTATTCCCAATCGACGTCTTGGTCCGGGCCTTGGGGGAATTCGCGGAACCGGAAGTCCTAGCTACCAACGGGGGTTCTTTCTTGCTCATCTCACCCCTCTTTCGCGTTCAGAGCCACACGTCGAGTTAAATCTAAAGAGCTCCGTCGACGTTCCGCTAGGGCAGTATGCTACATTTTCGAAGGCCGAGATTACGATTGACGGTTTGAAATCGCTTTTCACTAACGATGGGAAGCCCGATGGTTGGATCATGAAATACCGGAATGGTACAATTGAGGCGTTCCGGGTAGGTATGGTCTATCAAGCCGACCCCGGTCCTGACATGCCGCCTGCTGAACTGGCACACGAGCTGATCGAAGATTTTATTGCCGACTTTCCCTCAGATATTCTCGAGGCCTCCGATATTCTTTCGAAGAACCCGTCAATTTTTTCGCTTACCATTTTCGAAGTCTCCAGTGTCGTTTCCAGCTCTTCCGGATTACTCACGGGGCGCTTCGGACCCCGGATCGACCGAAATATCGTCTCGTTGCCACCGATATTTTTGGAACCCGGAATCACAAAGGCAGAAGCTCGTCGCGCAGTAAGGCCGATGCTTGATGCTCTAGCGGGTCTTGCAGGCGTCGGCGCGAGCAAGTTGTATGATGAAGAAGGAAATTGGCGGAGCAGGTACACATTTTAAACGGGTGCGGATTGATTTTGTACTTGTTTTGTTCTATAATGAACCCCTAGGATTTGATTGGGATTCGATAGGGGAAAACGGGACATGGGGACGACGAAAGACAAAGAAACAGGTAGCAACACGAAGCATGAAATCCGGCGCTCGAAGTTCGACGCGCTGCCCCCAAATGCGATTCCCGTTGGCTTTCGTCGCGAGGCTGCGGCGGCGTACTGGAGCGTTTCGCCTTCGGCATTTGATAAGCTCGTGTCATCCGGTTTCGCGCCTTCTCCGATCCCAAATCTTCCCATCGGTGTGAAGCTTTGGGATCGACGGCAACTTGACGAACGATTCAATGAACTGTCAGGCTTCC
>CAYZLR010000209.1:1340-3004 GCA_964479275.1 uncultured Caulobacterales bacterium | reverse complement strand
TTGTTTCCGTGCCCCCAGCCATGAGGGACTACAATTACCCCTTTGAAAACATGGTCAGTAACCGTGGCAGGTAATTGAACTTCGCCAAGCTCAGTTGAAATGCACACAAGGTCACCTTGCTGCAATTGCCGTTCTTCGGCATCCTTGCTGTTAATCAAGGCGTGATTGCGGTCAGGTTGTTTGATCTTAGTGTTGTTTTGCATCCAACTATTGTGTGTACGACGATCTCGCTGGCCTACCAGTTGCAGCTTGCCAAGGTGTTTTTCGTCTAGCTGATGCTCTACGCGGACTCGATCCAGGTCACGGCTTAACTTATCTGACCACAATTGAACTTTACCGTTTTTGGTTGGTACTCGATGTCCGAGAAAGCTGCCTGCTGTATTTTCTCGAAGATGTATGCCTTCTGGTGTTTGCTTGAGCGCCTTTAATGTGGTCTGACCGCCGGATTTTAGTAGTGAAGCTAAGATATGGTGAGGTTTTATCAGATGCTTTGAAACAAATGGTACGCGGCTAAAGGCTTTATTACGCTGAGCGACCAGATTACATATTCCTGGGTTTTTACGGTTGGCACCACTAGCGATTGCTAGGTCGCTAAATATCCGCCATTCTTCTCTGCGTTCATATTTTGGTTTTACGACCGGATCAGTAAATTGCGCAAACGGCCTATTTTGAAGCATCACGTGGCCCATTGGATAGTCTGATCGTTCTAACATGTCCGTGGCGGGCAGAATATAGTCTGCGTTTTTCGACGTTTCGTTTTGAAAAATATCAATTGAGACAACCAAGTCTAATTTTTTCATTGCGTCGCTGAGCACATCGCCATTGGGCATAGAGTGGATTGGATTTCCTGCTGAGATAAACAACGCCCGTATGCGTTCAGGGTGGTCAACAGTAATTTCGTCTGCCAGCGCGGATACCGGGAAGTTGCCCGCCACCTGGTGCCAACCATTTTTTAGTGTTTGGTGGCCATTAAACTCGCCCAAGCCCATTTCTTTACCCAACTTCAGTGCGTCGAATACACCGTAAGGCACCAACAAGCCGCCTTGTTTGTCAATATTCCCCGTGAGTAAATTAATGCCATTAACTAGCCAGTAGGACAGAGTACCAAATCGTCCCATATTGACCCCTGTCGACATATACAATGCACCGCCATCACTGTTCACAAAATCTCGCGTGAGGGTTCGAATTTCATCGGCGTTGATGCCAGTAATTGCTGCGACTCGTTCAGGTGTCCAACCGTCGGCAATAGCCATGAATTTTTCAACACCGTCGGCAACTGTGGATAATTGGGCGATGTCGATAGTGTGTTCATGGGTAATGAGGTTCAGCATCGCGAGGAGTAGGAAGACATCAGAACCTGGCTTGATAAATAAATGTTCCCCGACTTTTTCTGAAGTTTCCGTTTTCTTAGGGTCTATAGAAACGACTCGCCCTCCGCGCTCGATAATCGATTTCATTTTTTCTAACGGATTGATTACCGATATGAACGACATTTGACTGACCATAGGGTTGCCGCCAAGGCAGATCAAAAACTTCGTATGATCCAAGTCTACGATAGGGTGAACGGTCGACAAGCCATAAATATGGGTAGAAACTTCAAATTTATTATTACAATCAATCGAGTGCGAGCTGTACAAGTTTGGGGATCCGAGTGCTTCCAAAAA
>CAYZLR010000209.1:0-1240 GCA_964479275.1 uncultured Caulobacterales bacterium | reverse complement strand
GTGAGATTTATCGGGTTTTACATTTGAAATTTCATCGCTTTGAGACACGGTTACTTCTAAACCACAGTACGCCTCGCAGATACGGCAAAACGTCTTTTTTATTCTGTAATCGAGTTTGTTATCCACTCATCGCTCCCAATCAGGCACATTGTACAAGGAAGATTGTACCTTTATCGCTTCGGCGTTGACAGTAGGGTTCATGCCGTTAAAACAATCCTACTAATGATGGTAATTGCGAGTTAATCTGTAGCTAGATCAAATACGACTAAATCGCCATACTGTATGAGCAAGGCTATTTGCTATCGAATACGGTTTCCGATACTCGTTTCGTTGTCGACATGTGGTTCAGAAGAACTTGTAAGCTATTTAGCCTCACCGTTTTTTGGGGCCAATAAAAGCTAAGAGCCGCTCAACGGATCAATCTTCTCGGCGCTACACCGCACGCTTACATGGTGGCGTTGACGCATGTAATGGGCCGTTCAAAAATGTGATGAGTATTTACTTTGATAAGCCGAGCGATTGTGATGGTGATCTTGGGTATTGGCATGTTAAGGATTCGTCTTGATCGGCTTCAATGCCAGAGCTAAGGGTTGCAAGTACCAATAGCGCGCCAGCAGAGGTTGCTGAAGGATTTGCCGATTTACACAACCAACACTGGCTCATTCTCAAAGAATGCAGAACTACAAGTTCGACCTGAACGTGAAATTAAACCAGTAATAATATGTACTCCCTGACTTAGAATATGCGTTGGCAAGTAAGCTACTCCTGATTGATTTTGGTCATTTATATGGGCGAGTTCATGAGAGAGAGTATTGTTGTATCCCCCTGAACCCCTAGCATCAACGTGATTCGTATCAATAACGGTTACATTTCCAAAAGCTACACCTGGTCCTGTGCTCGTTAACACGTTGTAAACATCGCAAACAATGCACCGTTTTCACACCGAGGAACACTTCCTCTAGATACGACCTGACCAACCAAATGACCCACAGAGTATAGGAAATATAAACGCTATATTTCGATTATCATTCGAACAATTCACCTTATCAAAATCTCTCAAATAGCCAATAAGTCAGTCAGGTTCCTCGGCATTATCAGCAAAAACTATTTCTTCAACACTCAAATGCGTTGTCGTAAGGTACTTTCCTTTGTAGGCTCTAGTTTGATTGAATTTAACAAGTTACCAAAGTTCGTATTTTCTACGGCTAATTGTCGTCTGAAATTTCTAGGCGAATATCCC
>CAYZLR010000208.1:0-3036 GCA_964479275.1 uncultured Caulobacterales bacterium | reverse complement strand
GATCGCTGAAAATTTCGACACGTATGGCAAATATACGGAGCTTTCAAAGGCGCTGCTTGTTGGTGGCGTGTCGATGGAAGACCAAATTAAAAAGCTTGAGCGTGGCGTTGATGTCTTAATTGCAACGCCCGGGCGTTTGATGGACTTGTTTGAGCGTGGCCGTATTTTGTTGAATGATATCCAGATGCTGGTGATTGATGAAGCCGACCGTATGCTTGATATGGGGTTTATTCCTGACATTGAAAAAATTGCGAAATTGTTGCCTCCTTTACGTCAAACGCTTTTATTTTCTGCGACGATGCCGCCGCCCATTCGTAAATTGACTGAGCAGTTTTTGAGCAATCCGCGAGAGGTTGCTGTTTCTGCTCCCGCGTCAACGGCAGAGAATGTCGCGCAGCATTTGGTTTGGCTGGGTCACCGTAAGCACAAAGATCGTACGCTTTATCAGCTTATTCAGGATGAAAATCCGGGGACAGCTTTTATCTTCTGTAATCGTAAGCGTGACATTGATGGGCTGTGTCGATTTTTGAAGTCCAAAAATCTTGATGTGCAGGCGATGCACGGTGATATGGATCAAAAAAGCCGTACTAACACGTTGGATCTTTTGCGTGATGGCAAACTGCCGTTTCTAGTTTGTAGTGATGTTGCTGGGCGCGGCATTGATGTGGATCACGTGACGCATGTGTTTAACTATGATGTCCCTATGAACGCAGATGACTACGTCCATCGCATTGGCCGTACAGGCCGTGCTGGCCGCAAGGGGCGCGCCTTTACCATGGCTGTGCGGGAGTATGATACCAAGTTTGTTGACGCGATTGAGACACTCACGAAAAAACCATTGCCTTTGCATGATATGGGGCAGGGGAATGATCGTGCGTCTGGTGAAGGAAATATGTCGGCTGATAAACCCTCTAAGTCAAAAGCTAAGCCGTCAAACACGGCTAAGAAAGGCCGCACGAAAGCTGCGCCAAAGACAGTCCACAAAGACGAGCCATCTGTTGTTGGGTTTGGCGATGACATTCCAGGCTTTATGAAGTAGAACCATTCTATTATGGTGCGCTTTCTTTTTCTTCTTGTTGTAACATTGTTATTTGGCATGTCTGGTGCTGTTCATGCACAGTTATTGACAGGGTATGGCGCCGCCCCAATTTCAGATTTGAATGTCGCAGACTCAAGTGCTTTTGTTCAGGATGCTCCCCCATTGATTGTTGCAGAGCAAGAGGCCCCATCGCCATCGCCGCGCGCGCCACGACCGACTGCATTCCTAACGGCGCCAGTTTTGTCACAACCGTCATACCCCCCTCAGCGTGATCAATCCCCTGTTGATTTTCAGGCGGATCAGCTGGATTACGATGAGGTTAATAATATTATCACCGCAACAGGTGATGTCTTTCTTGAGCAAGAGGGACGCATCCTTCGGGCAGATCGTATTGTTTACAATCTTGCCAGCGATACAGCCTTTGCAGAAGGGCATGTTGTGCTGAATGAAACCAACGGTGATGTTCATTATGCGCAGCGCGTCCAATTGCAAGATGGCATGAAAAACGGATTTGTCGAGCAGCTCACAACAACGCTCAGCGATGGTTCCCGTTTTTTAGCTGATCGCGGTGACCGGAAAAATGGGAATACAGCTTGTGAGCCTTGCCAAGCCGATCCATCACGCGCGCCAACATGGCAAATTAAAGCGAATACAGTGACGCATGATGAGGAAGAAGCCCGTATTATTTATGATGATGCAATCTTACAGCTATGGGGCGTGCCTGTTGCCTATCTGCCATATTTTTCCCATGCCGACCCAACAGTGAAGCAAAAAAGCGGCTTCTTAACACCAAGTGCGGGCTTTAAGACTGATTTAGGGACGTTCTTGGAAAATCGCTATTACTTCGCTCTTGCGCCTGATCAAGATGCGACCATAGGTTTGCGCGCCTTTACGGAGACAGCGCCACTTGTTTTGGCGGAATACCGGAAACGTTGGGATAATGCACAGATCAGTCTAGCGGGCGGCATCACCTATTCTGACAGGCCAGAGCGATCAAACAGTACTGTGATCACAGAAGATGATGAGGTCAGGGGGCATATTGATCTTGATGCACTATGGAATATTAACGATCATTGGCGTGCTGGAAGCGCGATTGAGTGGACATCAGATGATCAATATTCCCGTCAGTATGATCTATTAAATGACGATGTTTTGATTTCTGATGTTTATGCGGAACGTTTTGATAATCGTGATTATTTCAGCGCACGTTTGTTGAAGTTTCAGGATATCCGCGTTCGTGATGTTGAGGAAGACCAGCCTGAGCTTTTACCAGAAATCATTGCGCAATTTGAAGGAAAACCTGGAGGAGTGCCGTTTTTTGGTGGGCAGTGGTTTGCTGATAGCTCCTATCTTGGTTTGCGTAGGGAAGGGGCTGATGGCCAAGATGTTGACAGGTTAAGCTTGGGAGGCGGATGGAAGCGGCATTTGATTTCTGATCTTGGGCTTGTGACGGATGTACAGCTATCTGCGCGGCAGGATATCTTCCGCGTTAAAGACCGTAATGGTGATCGCTTGGCTGAAAGTTACAAATCTGAGTCCACAGATTCCCGTTTCTTTCCGCAGGCACATTTGGTTGCTCGCTATCCTTTGACTAAGCCATTAGGTGCAGAGGAACAGCTTTTGCTGGAGCCAATCGTTTCTTTTACTGCCGCGCCAAATTTGGATGATAACGACCGCATTCCCAATGAAGATAGTCAGGATGTGCAGATTGATGCGAATAACATTTTTAACCCCGAGCGTTTTCCAGGCATTGATGCTGTGGAAGATCAATCACGTGTTACTTATGGTTTGCGGACGGGATACTATCGCGGGGATCAAGGGTATTTAACTGGGTTTCTGGGGCAAAGTTACCGTTTGCAGGGTGATGATAATCCATTCCCGCAAGGTTCCGGCCTTGATGAGCGATCTTCTGATATTGTGGGCGAGGTTTCCGGTCTTTATGGTGATCGGTATCGTTTCGATTATAGGTTCCAGTTACAGTCTGATAATTTGGCGTC
>CAYZLR010000207.1:0-3082 GCA_964479275.1 uncultured Caulobacterales bacterium | reverse complement strand
CAAATCTCGGCGACATTACCGGGTCAGATTTGAACGACATCCAACACGGAGATCGGAACAACGCATCCTAAGCAACTGGATATTTCGAGACAGCGCGCACTGCGTGTGTGCGATTTGCGGGCAAGAGTATTCCAAGAATGCAATCGTCACTGCCCACAAAAAAAAGCGCTCAGTTTGTACTGAAGCTGAGAAGCGGGATCCCTATATTGTCTTTCCAGTTTGCAGCTTCGGATGCGACTATCTTTACGAGCGTGGCTTCGTCAGCGTGAAGGATGATGAAGTCATCTCCGGGCACCCAGCAGGTGGGCCAACAGAAGAAGAATTGGTCAAAACGCTTGTCGGGCGCAGGCTAAACGCACGTTGGACTGAGGGCCCGAGTTCTTACTTTGAGCGCGACATTGCAGGCGATGTGACAGAACAGCAGATCAGCGGTGTCGCTGACAATTTGAGTACAAAATAATGTTCCATATTGTTCCAAACACAACTTGACTCTCGCCATAGACCTGGCAAAAATGGTATTTTGGAACATCGCGGAACATCACATGCCTCGAGCAACAATCCAACCCAACCGGAGCGGAAAGTCATTCACTGCGGAATTCCGCCATCCCCTTCTCACTGACCGTGGAACCCAAAAACCGGGGCGCAAAGTTCGCAAGGGCCTCGGAACTGGCGATAAGGCAGTGGCCGCGAAGCTTGGTGAACAGCTGAATTCTCTTTTGAGCGATATCTCGCTCCATTCGCCAGCCATGCGACACAAGGCAGAAGAAAAGTTTGATCTACGTGTCGTCGAAATCTTCTTCGACGGACTCCAACCCCACCCAACCTTGCACCGCGAACTTCGCGACTCTGAAATCCCCTTCCCAAAAAAGGGAAGTGGAACCCCTCACATCCTCTTCATGGGTTCACCAGGTGCAGGCAAAACGACACTGCTGAGACAAATGATTGGAACTGATCCCAAGACAGAAAAATTCCCAGCCACCGATGTAAATCGCACGACAACGTTCGACACCGAAATTCTGATGGGCTCTGAAAATTTTACGGCTGCGATTTCATTTCTGTCCGAAGATGAAGTGATCTTCGTACTTTCTTCTCGGGTATCTGAGGCGGTAGTCGCGGCATTGGTTGGTAAAAAAGTCGACGCGGTCGCCAACACATTTCTCGAACCCAGCGACAAACGGTTTCGGTTAAAATACCTCATTGGTGACTGGGAGAGCGAAGACGAAAGCAATGATCCCTATGCCGAAAAATCAACAAAAGGAGAGGCCACCGATCACGACAGCACTAATGACGAACTGACGCGCTACATCGGAAAGATTCTACAAATCGCCGATGAGGCGAAAAAATCGATCGATCAATTTGATCACCTCCTCTCAAATGGAACGAGTTTGGAAAGCGAACGAGCCATTGACGCCGCGCAAAGTTCTGCAGAGAGTTCAGCCGATTTTTTGAATCTGGTTAGTGAACTAACCGACCGTATCCGTTCAAAGTTTGAAGAAGCGAGTGTTGGCGAGTTTCGAAAATCGAACACGGGCTGGCCAAGACTGTGGAAACACGAATGCTCACCCAATGAGAGAGCTCGATTTTTTCAAACCCTGCGTCATTTTTGCGGGAATCAACCCTCGCTCTGGGGGCGTTTGCTTACCCCTCTCGTCAATGGGGTTCGTGTCTCCGGGCCTTTTCGCCCGAGTTGGCACAACTCGACTCAATCGCCGATGGCTGTAATTGTCGATACTGAGGGCGTTGGGCACAAAGCCAACTCCAGCACCGATTTACCCGAAGGGCTCGTCTCAAGATTTTCTGAGTCGGATGCCATTGTCGTAATGCATCGGGGAACCGATAGCATCACTCACTCCCACGGGAAAATCTTCGAGGCGATTGTCACGGCGGGTCAAATCGAAAAGACATCGTTAGTTTTTTCTTGGATGGATAAGTTTGAAGGCGAAGGAACGACCCGCTGGTCCGATAAATGTCAGCACGCCTTCAGTGGAGTTAAAGATATTGCGCAGGGTCAAATTTCAAAATCTCTCGGGCGCAACGAGGCATCGTCACTTCTAAACCGCCTTGATGACAACAGCTACTACTTGGGGGAGCTGGACATCGGCGCACAAAACAATGAGCCGCATCGCCATAGAATAGATCTAGAAAGACTGTTCAATAGCTTGATCGATTCTGGGCGATTGCAGCAAGTTTTTTCGACACGCCCCGTCTATGAATTTGATAAATTTTCGCTTTTTGTCAGGGATGCAATGAATGCATTCCGCAGCCAATGGCATGCTCACCTTGGCTTAGTACAAAATGAGGATCACGATACCTTGCCGTGGCAAAGCGTTAGGGCGGTGTCTCGAAGGTTTTCTGAACGATTAGACGATGGCTACCCGATTCGCCCAACTTCGAATCTCAGGCACCAATTGGCGACGGCAGTTTCGCTGTTTCTTGATACACCTACGAAATGGGAGGTCTCTATCACGAACGAAGAGAGGCTTAAGATCATTCACTCAATCAAAGAGTTCGCAACCTCGATGATCATCGAGTTGTGTAACAGACGAATTAGGGACGATCGACACGGTGAGTGGCAATCCGCCTACGCCTTACGTGGGGAGGGAAGTACAATAGATCGACGTGCAACGGTAGAAGCGATCTTCGCAAAAGGCGCACCAATTCCTTCAAGCAGACCGGAGGATTCAGTTCAGACTGATGCCCTAATCGGCGAACTGAAAGAGATCGTCCTCAAGGCGATCGATCTAGCCGTAGGGAAAAAATGAAGAGAGACCTGACGCTGGGTTTCATATGGGCTCTTCAAAGCTTGCGATTGATTGAAACTGCTTGCAATGCGTTGCGACAGATTGCGACGCTTAACAATATCAATCCATTTAGCAAAAGCGCCAGAATGAACAAGATTGCGAAGGCTTGCAGAGGTTCCTAGACCTGTTGAAAATCCGCGTGTCGGTGGTTCGAGTCCGCCTCCGGGCACCACTTCATTTTAAAAATCAATCACTTAACCTTCGAGTAAATTGTCACTCTAAAGCTGGGTGTCGTATGGGTGTCGAGTTTCCTGAATTAGCGAGAACTGCGTCAGTTGAGC
>CAYZLR010000206.1:0-3082 GCA_964479275.1 uncultured Caulobacterales bacterium | reverse complement strand
CAGAATCATAAGTCGCTGAAATCACTCAATTGTAATTTTGAATTGGGCTCTGAGAATGGTGATATCCTTGTGAAAGGATATCACTTATAAGTTTTATACCGCGTCTTACCATCCCGAACAACGCGATACCAAACCTTTATCAGCACAAGGATATAAGCATGTTTTCAAGTATTCTAAATCCAGTTCTGGCTCTCATCATCTGGTCACTTTTGATCTGGATACTAATGTATTCCCGGCGGCTCCCTGCCATGAAAAAAGCAGGCATTGATCCTCAAAATGCGGCACATCCTGGCAGTCTTGATAGCCTCCCCGCTCATGTTCGCGCGAGCGCAGATAACTATAATCACCTGCATGAACAACCTACAGTTTTTTACGCACTCGCATACTACCTCCACTTGACTAATCCCCTAACCCCAATCCCTATTTATCTCGCATGGGGATATGTCGCATTAAGAGTCCTCCATTCTTTAACACAAATCACGATTAATAAGGTCGTAATCCGGTTTGTACTCTTTTCACTGTCCTCATTGACCTTGATTGCTATGGCGCTATGGGCTGCATTAAATCTTGCCTGATTTAAAAGGCAGGCTTATTGTAAACATATCAACAACACAGCGGTATAAATTTGGGGTACGGCGATGACAATAAATAACCTTTTGACACTCTTAAGCGCACTTCTCTTGAGCGCATCTTTTTCTAGTGTCAGTGACGCGCAAACTTCACAAAATATTGGCGACAAATGGATTGACGATGCGCAAGATACAATTGCCTTTCGCAAATCCATAAAACCAAATAAGCGCCGTGCAAAGAATGTTATTTTATTCGTAGCCGATGGCATGGACCCGACAACAGTAACAGCGACAAGAATTTATGATGGCCAAACGCGCGGCGAACAAGGAGAGGAAAACTTTCTCTCCTTTGAGCGCTTTCCGCATTTGGCAATGTCGAAAACCTACAACACCAATGCCCAGACGCCTGACTCAGCCGGTACTATGACTGCGATGGTCACTGGCGTGAAAACTAAATCTGGAGTTCTCTCGCTTACTGATGCCGTAGAAACCAATATTTGTGCCTCTGCAAAGAATGCCCATATCTTCACTTTGGGAGAAATGAGCGAAATGGCCGGCATGGCCACTGGTATCATTTCTACCGCACGCCTGACCCACGCAACACCCGCTGCTGTTTATGCCCACTCTGCCAATCGCAATTGGGAAGCCGATAGCAATCTTAGCGATGAGGCCAGGGAAAATGGCTGCAAAGATATCGCCAGTCAATTAATAGACTTTCCGTACGGAGATGGTTTGGAAATCGCAATGGGTGGTGGGCGCCGAAATTTTCACCCTAACTCTACCGCAGATCCAGAAAACTCCAAGCGCAAAGGTGCGCGTACTGATGGGCGCGACTTAACACAAGAATGGGCGCAAAAATCTCCACGGCATGAGGTGGTCTATGATCAAAAGGGATTTGAAAAAATTGACCCTAAGACCAACCCTAAAATTCTGGGGCTATTTGAACGCTCTCACATGCAATATGAACTCGACAGAACAGCGACTGCAACAATTTCCAATGAACCATCACTAGTTGAAATGACAGAAAAAGCGATCTCCATTCTCTCGCAAGAAGAAAATGGCTATTTTTTAATGGTGGAAGCCGGACGCGTTGATCATGCCCATCATGCCGGAAACGCCAGAAGAGCACTCCATGATGCACAAATGTTCTCACAAGCGGTCGCAACAGCAGAAGCGATGACAAGTGATAGAGACACTTTGATTGTGGTCACTGCCGATCATGGTCATACATTATCGATTCAAGGGTATCCGGTGAAAGGCAATGATATTCTAGGCCTGGTTCGCTCTCCCTATGATCGATTTAATAATGAAGACGGGCTGACGGAAGCTGCTGATAAAAAACCTTATACAACCTTGAGTTACGCTAATGGACCGGGGTCAATTTTATCAGCGGGTGTATCCTCTGAGGATCCCCACGATCACGGACGGCCAATCCCGACAAACGAGGACACTCAAGACAGCGGTTATAAACAACAATCTGCTATCCCTTTGGGTTCTGAAACTCATGGCGGACAAGATGTCACAATTTACGCCCGCGGACCGCGTGCATATCTGTTTGGTGGTATAGTTGAGCAAAGCTATATTTTTCACGTGATTGAAAATGCACTCAACTTAAAAAAGAGAGCACAAAAACGATATAAGAAAACCCGGCAGGATCAATTTGACAAACAATGATTTCAGATCAAGCCCACACGGTAAGCGCTCTTGGATGAAGGCCATGATGCGTGGGTTTTCCAAGCGTTGTCCGCAATGTGGTGAGGGGAAGCTCTTTGCCGGTTATATGAATAACCATGATGCATGCGATAATTGTGGCCTAGACTATACGGGGCACCGCGCCGATGACGCGCCGCCTTACTTTACCATTATGATTGTCGGACACATTATCATTCCCCTTGCGTTAACAATTCGGCAAACCTTTGAACCCTCCCTACCCTTACAATTTTTAATCTGGACGCCGGTTTTACTTATCTCAACTTTTATATTTCTGCCGCGGTCCAAAGGGACGATGATCGGTTTGCAATGGGCAAATAGAATGCATGGGTTTGCAGACCATAAATAGACAATTCTAAAATATTCGCACGAACGCATTAACTTCGAGTATGCGTGGATCTTGGCTCTTTCGATGGTAACTCAATAATGGGAAAATTAAGTAAGGTTTGGCGTTGGGGCATAATGGCCACCGGTAAAATCGCTGATTTGTTCTCCCAGGATTTAGCGCTTTCAGATCGTGCAGAAATATACGCAGTAGCGTCTCGTGAACACCATAAATCACAAGATTTTGCCAAACCTCGAGCAAACCGGCCCATACCAATTCAAAAAGCCTATGGAAATTATGAAGCCATGGCTAATGATCCAAATGTTGACATTATCTATATAGCGACCCCGCATTCGCACCATTTTGAGGCCATATGCTTGTGCCTCAATGCTGGTAAGCATGTTGTATGTGAAAAGCCTATAACCTTAGAGTCCGATTCAAAACTAATATTTAGCCAGTCGTCTTGAGATCATACGGA
>CAYZLR010000205.1:0-3082 GCA_964479275.1 uncultured Caulobacterales bacterium | reverse complement strand
TTTGCGATTGTGCCTCCAATTGTTCATTGGTCAGAACAACTTTAGGAACATCTTGCTCGTGAGCGCTTTCAGAAAAACTCATGATTTCTGGTCATTATACCAGAGTTCACGCAATTTTACCAATTTAAGAAATAACTACTGAATTGGCTGCTCTTGTAATGCCACCACTTTTTTTAACCCCTCAACCTCGTTAGTTAAACCTTCAATGGCTGTGTCAAGTTCTGTGGCTTCTGTTGTTTGCGTCCTAATTGTTTCAGAATCTTTTTCTAAACCTGAGTCTAATTCGGTAATTTCAGCGACTCGTTGAGCCTTGAGTGTTTTCATACAGGCAATTTTCTCAGCCTTAGTCGCCAAAGCGATACACTGATCTCGGGTAACTTTCGTTGTCTCAACAACGGCAGCTACTTTTTGAATTTCCGCCTGCGTATTATCTTCAGCATTTGCTTCACTACATCCAGCAAGAGCCAGACCTGCCGCAACCGCCATAACGCCTTGTCGAAGTTTTCCCATGAGTAGAGTATTAGTTATCTTTAATGGTACTGGGTTTGCGTTTTCTGTCAAACTTGGTTGACGCAAACCTCGAAATAACACCGCCGAAGATCGGGCCTTTTTGCCACCCAATGGCAACTCAAAAAAACCTGTCAGAGAAAGCAATAAGCCGCATTTTCGCAGACTTATAAATGGAACTTGTTTATGTATATTTTGAACGGTCATTTATCTTCCTTGCTTTTGAAGATTTCAAATTTTTCGGCCAGTCGCTCACAAATTTCTTCCACCAATAAATGTCTATCTTTTTCAGGCAGAGACGGTTTTGCAGGAGAGCTTTTTACTGATTTAGAATTGAAAATATCATGCTTGAGCGCGGCGCTTTGCGCTTGAGCTTCGTCTATGCCGAGGTAACGGATCGTTGACGCTGGTGACTTGTGACCAAGTAGTCGCCCAATCAATTCGACGGAAATACCCCGTTCATACATAAAGGTGGCTTTGGTACGTCTCAGTGAGTGCGCGCTATAATATTCAGAGGATGACCCTATTGCCTCGATCCACTGCTTTACCAATGTCCGATAAAATCCAATCGTAATAGGTTCAGCATCCGTCGGTTTCTGGCGAGTAAAAATGAAATGCTCAGGCAACTTACCTTTAGCCTTAATCCACTCGGCCAATGCTTTTTGCGTTGTAGGGGTCAGAACAGGATAAACACCGTTCGCGGTTTTCTTCTGCCTCCACGGAAAACTGGTTTTGATTAAACCATTGGAATGCTGCACGTCGCTTACCCGCAATTTGAGTAAGTCTGATGCGCGAAGCATTGTATCAATTGCGGTTAGGAATAAGCATCGATCATGCAAATCAGCATCCGTGAATTGGGCTATAATCTGCCGTACTTCAGTTTGGGTTAGGGCTTTGCGGGAACCGACTGTGCGGTCTTTGTTCCAAGGGCGGCCATAGTCTCTAGGCATGTCTGAAAGAGGCGCATCATCGCGACTGACGCTATTTATAAAAGCAATGCTATTTTACACAATTAAGGCCGTTCACAAAGGAAATTGAAGGAAATGGATTTAACGCTTTCAGAATCCAACGACCATAAAACCCTTATGAGTCAAGACGAAGTGAGTGACGCTTTTATAAAAAGCAAGTATGATACTGCTGTCTTAATCTAAACACGATGTCAGTTGAAATATCCGAACTTCATCACGCGATAGCACAAGCTCAAGGCTTTCAAGTTCACCAAACTTATAGTGAACCAGACGCCGCTAAGATTTTAGGCGTCAGTCTCTCAACTTTAAGCCGCCTCAGAAATAACGAGGCAATTGGCTTTATTCAAAAGAGTACGCGCCGCGTGGGGTATTTCGGGTTTCACCTCATCGACTATTTATTAGCGCAACAATCATGCCCCGTTACAAAACCACCAAAAGATACCAAGTCGGTGATTACTGGCTCTCAAAGCAAAGCCGTAGTCCCGCATGGTGCCGCACATGGTACTGCAACCGCTCTAAGCAAACACGCCGCTCTTCGCTCCTCACAGCAGATTTTAGCGAGGCCAAGGACGCCCTAAACCAATGGTTTATTCTTGAATGCCAGAAGAAGGATCAAGCTAGTGACGAAGTTACAATTGCCGCTATCTTTGCACGATATTATGAAAAACACGGTCAGCATTTAAGTTCATATGATAGCGTTAAAAGGAATTTGAGTTTCTGGCTCGATTTCCACGGCGAAGCTACATTGGAAGAAGCTGCCGATCTGCGCCAACAAGAAATCTTCCGTGACTACTTACAGACAGAACGGAACTTGGGTCTCAACTCGGTTCGCAAGGTTATCACCATCGGTAAGGCGGCGGTTAACTGGGCCTATAAGCGCGGAGAGATACAGCAGGTTCCATATTTCGAAACGGTAAAAGTTCCAAAGTCTGAACCTATGGGACGCCACCTAGAAATTTCAGAAATAACTGCACTCTTCAGAGCGGCGGACAAGTCACACATGAAACTTTTTATTCTTATGCTCATTGGCACGGCGGCGCGCCCGAAAGCCGTTTTAGACCTTCAATATGACCAAATAGATTTCGCGCGTGACATTATCGATCTCAACCCAATCGGACGATCCCAAACCACAAAGAATCGACCCGTGGTGAAACTACCAAACACGCTCAAGTCACTACTCAAAAAAGAACAAAAATTGCACGGCAATCTCTATGTCATTCATTTCAATGACCAGCCTATCAAGAGTACCAAATCAGCTTGGACCAGTCTTCGCAAAGCTTCAGGCCTAGAAGGCAAAGTCACGCCCTATTCTATCCGTCGCTCAATGGCCCGTTTCATGAGAACACAAGGCGTTCCAGCATGGGAGGTTGCAGAACAGCTAGGTCATAAGTCGACTGGTTACCGCATTACCGAGCTCTATACGTCTCATAGCCCCGATTATTTGGAAAAGGCTGTAGAAGCGATTGATGTATTTTTTGGCCAATTAACGTGTGAATTACGTGTGAACGATCTCGCTGAGATTTTCGACAGTTCCTAAAAAATGTTATAAAACAAAGAGAAGGATGGTAGTGAGAGAGAGACTTGAACTCTCGACCTCAGGATTATGA
>CAYZLR010000204.1:0-3158 GCA_964479275.1 uncultured Caulobacterales bacterium | reverse complement strand
AAACGAATGAATCAGAAACAGGCTAATTACGCTAGGAGTTTTTCAACAGTATTGCCCAAAGTAAGCCGCTCAGAATACCAAAAGCTTCCCCAAAAAAGACATTAGCAGCGTGATATGGTGGACGAATGTAAGTCATTAAATTCAGACTATATTAGAAGTAAATTTAAATTTCCAGAATAGGAAGTTCAATATTTATGAGTAAACATCCATGTATGGAGAATTGAAGCCTTTCTTAGTGTAACTCCGCGATGACAAAATTGTGGGAAACTGTTTGAAGTGTTTTCCCGTTTTAATTATAGATAACGTCAAATTACGGCGAGCTTTAACATGGTAACGACAACTCAAAAACCAAAGAAAAAATGGGGCAAACTAATTTTTTGCCTGGTAGTCATTGGGCTAGGTGCGCTGATATTTCTAATTCTAAGTGCCTTTGGTGCTTTGCGGTTTTGGCAATCTGAAAAAGCTCCGCAAGGAGAGACTAATCTTTCTTTCTCTAGTGTGGATTTGCCATTTGTCCATGAAGCTGAACTTGTAACTTCGCTTCCGTTTCTGGCCAGCGCCGCCATCGATATTAATGGTGATGGAATAGATGAGCTGTTTTTAGGAGGAGGTGATCTTCAAGCTGATCAATTCTTCGAGTTTAAGAACGATAAGTTTGTGAAACTAAGATTGTCAGTTCAGAAAGAAGCCGAAGATGCGACCCATGGTGCCGTAACTATGGATATCGATAATGATGGAGATGTTGATCTATTTACAGCCCGGGAAAGCGGTGTCTGGTTCCACGAAAATACCGGCGGTCAATTTGGCAGTCAAAAACTAGACCTTGGATTGGCAGATAACACGACACCACTATCGCTGGCATTCGGAGACATAAACCAAGACGGTCTGGCAGACATGTATGTGGCCGGTTACATTAAAATCGAGCTGGTTGAAGGTGAAACGATTTTTTCAGACAATTACGGTGGCTATAGCTATCTTTTTCTCAATGAAGGCGAAGGTGCATGGCGAGATATTTCAAAAGAGGCCGGCGTCTGGCGTCAGCACAATACATTTTTAGGTGTCTTTACGGATCTGGACAATGACAGTGACAGTGATCTTGTGATTGCGCAGGATACCGGCAGGGTAGAAATGTATCGCAATAATGGCGATCTGACCTTTACACCTATAGAAAATCCTTCGGTTTATTCTTATCCTATGGGGGTTGCTGTCGGGGATTACGATAATGACGGGTTAGTTGATCTGTATTTTTCAAATGTCGGTTATACTTTACCGCCAGCAATTCTGCGTGGCGATCTAGAGAAGGATGACCCATTTAACCCAGCTTATATGCTCTTTCACAATGATGGAAATTTAAATTTCTCAGATGTCTCTGAGAAAATGAATGCGGCGCGCTACGGATTTGGATGGGGTACAGTTATGGCTGATATGAACCTGGATGGTAAGGAAGACCTTCTTGCTGCTCAAAATTATGCCCGTTTCCCAGCAAATGATTTGTTAGAGCATTATCCAGGAAAAATTCTTCAGAATTATGGCGATCATTTTTCGCCAGTGGAAAGGGTTGCCGGAGCTGAAAACCGGTTATTCGGGATTGCACCTATAGTATCGGACTTTAATGGTGACGGCTGGCCTGATCTTGTTTGGGCCAATCTGGATGGGCGCTCATTAGCCTATGTAAACAATGGCGGAGACCAAAATTACATAAAGGTCAGGTTGCCAAATTCGGCCAGATCTCTGGGCGCGCGAGTGAAAGTCGAAATATCCGACGGTTCGGTTCAACACAAACAGTTCATGACGTCCCAAGGTCTGGGGTCAGACCAAGGAAGGGACATGATATTCGGATATGGTCCGGATCAAACGGTCGAATCTATTCAAATTATCTTTCAAAATGGAAAAATTGAAACCATCGCAGCACCACAAAACGGTGCATTGATCCAGGTTTCAGCAAACTAGAGCGGTACAGGAAAATGCAAACCCACTCAAAATTCATAACCTTTGCTGGTGTCGCTGGCTGTCTTGGGGCCATATTAGTAGGCATGGGCGAGTTCTCTATGCAGTTTGCGCCTAATAGCGACATAACCGACATCAAGGACTATTTATATTTTAATGAAGTCTCAGCTGCTCGTCTTTCTTTTGGGCATTTTATCGCTGTATTGGCCGCCCCGCTTTATATACTAGGATATTGGCATTTATCCAAAAAACTGGAACCCGCAGGTCCAAAGCAAGCCAAGGCATTTTTCCTTATTGGAGCCTATGCATTTGCAGTTGGAACGGCCTGGATTGGACAGCGTTTCTTTCTGGGAACAACTGTCCACGAAATAGCTGCTGGTGCTGACTTGAAGGAACAGTTGACGATTTTTGCTGAGCATAATGAACCCTTCGTTAATGTTCTGCGCCTGGCTATGCTTATTGTTTCTATTTTATGGGTAAAGCTAATTTTGACAGGAAAAACTTATTTCCCAAAGTGGATGGCGTTGTTTAGCCCCATTCTTTTGTTGGCCGTCATGTTTGGATTGTACTTTGCGAAAACATCGATCGGACATTACGTGTTCCCAGTGGCAATGAATGCAACACATCTGATTATCTTTGCGCTCGCAATCCTTACAACTCGCGGGAAAAGTCATTGAGCGCCTCTCATAAAGTAGCGCTAGCCCTTCTTGTATCAATCTCCGGATTCGGAGTGATTGCTGGACTTCAATTGACAATGGATCATTTGAAAACCGGCGAAGTCTGCCCGGTTCTTGGCCCCATTCCGGCCTGTTACATCGTATTATTCGGATATTTATGTGTGTTTTTGTCCGCGATTTTTTACAGAAAAGCCAAGGTCAACGTTTTGTTTTATATTGGGTGGATGCCTGTCTTAGTCTTGGCATTTTCAGGCGTGGTTATGGAGTTAACCCGAGGAGAAATTTGTCCGGCAGGGCCCGCGGAAATCCCTCAATGTTTCTTTTCACTCGCTATGGCAATCGCGGCCTGGATCTTATTCAGAATAACGCGACGTAGCGTTGCATAGAAGTATGCTAGGACAATTTATTTAGGAGGCCCTTCTACATACAAGAATCAGGGATGATGTTGTTTCATTTTGCGAGCGGCTTAAAATCGCCTAAAGTAAGATGGGGTGGATGGCTCCTGTCCCCGGCGTCGTAATGCGCCATACTGCA
>CAYZLR010000203.1:0-3166 GCA_964479275.1 uncultured Caulobacterales bacterium | reverse complement strand
AACTCAGGGACCAACTCAGGGACCAACTCTGGGGCCAACTCAGTGGCCAACTCAGGGACCAAGTAAAAGATTACGACGGTATTTGGTTTGCTGGCGCTTGGGACGGATTTTGGCTGTCTTATTATAAATTCGCACATCATGCTGGCGTAAAGCTAAAAGAAGCACAATTCGCTTGGCTAGACGCTTATATAGAATATAGCAGGCAATGCGGGGTTTCATTTTTATATGATAATGTTGCAATTATATGCGACAGGCCAAATCTAATTAAATTCAATGATGCAAAAGAATTGCATAACGAAACTGGCCCATCACTAGAATGGAGAGATGGCTATTCAATCCATGCATGGAATGGCGTTAGAGTTCCGTCTGAGTGGATAGAGAAGCCCGAATCTATTGGCCCTAAAGAAGCACTTTCTTGGCCTAATTCAGACCAGCGCTCAGTCGCTATTGAAATTGCAGGCCTTGATAAGGTTCTTAAAGAGGCTGGCGCTATATCGATTGATAAGCATGAAGACCCTACCATAGGCGAGCTTGTCGAGGTCAGCCATCCTCAAATAGGAAATGGAGAACGTGCAGTTATTTACAGTGAGTTTCCATACAAAGGCGCGCGTCAATTTGCAACTTGGGTGCCGCCTGAAACGCAAGACGTTCTGTCAGCAAAATCATTCATGATGGGCATTCCTGCCCCTCTCATTCAACACTTAAAATGTCGTACATAAAGGAAAATACTATGACACAGTTTACACCATTCTTAGATCACTCATCTGGCCTTGAAATTATCGGTCAATACATCTCACATGGTGAGGTTAACATCATTCCTATTCGCACAATCCCTGATGCTTTAGGCGCAGCAGTCCCTCTTGAAAACAACATGCACATTCTCGGGCATAGCGAGAGTGGAGCGCATCATGTTCTTGACCGCGTTGATAATATCGAGCGCCATATTGACCCTTCTAGTCCTGATATTGGCGCTCCATCATCTTGTCCCGTCCGCTCGTTTTTAAAGGTTATTGGCGACGATGTTAAGCTTGAGCACCTTGGGCGCGGTAATCATGGTAGTCAATCAATACCTGCTGGAAACTATCTGGTGACAACTAATGTTCAGTACACACCACAGGGGCTGCAGCGCGATGCAGATTAGTAGCAACCCCCTCGCCAGATACGACTATCACAAACGCATTAAACAAGTGTCTAAGCGTGTATTATATTCAAGTCCTAATAAGGTCTTACGGGATGAGAATTTACGTAGGGCGCGTATGCACTTAGGGCCACAAACAACAAACACAATAGGATAATGATATGAAAGTTACACTCAGAAAAGATAATTTCTTTTACATAAATGGAGAAAAAACCACACTTGAAATCAATAAGGGTTATCAGGCGTGGTATGTGTATAAGGACGGTTGGACTGTTCTTTCAGATCTCCGCAAATTGGACGCGGTAAAGGCTGTGAAAATATTAATTGGAGAAGGCTATCAATTAGCTCTTAAGATACAGAATAACCACTCCTAATTGGGCATAGGAGATAGAGATGAGTGAAGACGTGAAATTGAAGCTCTGCCCGTTTTGTGGGTCAGAGCACTTAACACATAGGCCGGCTAACGAAACTCACTACGATGTTGGATATGTCAAATGTAACGATTGCCTCTCATCGGCGTCAGTGAAAGCATGGAGCACCCGCACAAACCCCGCCGCAGTTAAGGGGGTTATCGAGGCCCTTGAAAAAACTATTGACGTTGTAGCTCTTTACGGAATGTTTATAGCTGGAATTATGCCGATGGATAAGCTGCAGAATGAACATTTTAAAGAAAATCATAAAATTCTAGGCCTTCAGTTACAAGAAGCCCGCGCCGCCCTAGCCCGATTACGTGAGGGGGAAAAGTGAGAAAATTTAATATAGGGCCTGCCTATTTTGTCATCAGTTCGGATTATTCCCCCGCGACAGGCTACACATATAAAATATTTGCGTCTGAAACAATTAGAATAAGCATTCTCGTTTCAACAGCACAAAGGAGCAAACATGACCCCCAATGAACGTAGAGAATTAGAGGAGGGCTGATATGGCTTATGGTGACGATCCTGTTTTTGATAAATTCGCAGAGGCCGCGTGGCGACAATCAATATGGTCAAATATAGACTACAAAACCCCTAGTGATGAGGCTTTTGCTAAGTCTGTCTTTGAAAGCGGCCTTAAGTGGCGCACACACCCCATTGACCCTAATTATGACCCTCATGAGCCGTGGCTTGATAGGCAGGCCAGATTAAAGGTGCAAGCAAAGGGGAAGGCCCAATGAGCGATGACATGATTAAACCAAAGGAGAAATCATGACGCCTGATAAACTAAGAGAACTGGCATCAGAAGTTGAGGCTTTGCAAAAGCCTTCGCGGGAGATGGATGAAAAGATTGCTATTAGACTTGGACTGTTATCCGAGCATGATAGTGTTTTTGATTTGGGTGGAAACTACCTTAATCGCTCTAAACCTTATAGTCACTCACTAGACGCCGCCTATAGTCTTATACCGGAGGGGAAAATGATTGTTATTGTATATGATTTGGAAGCCTATGCAGTGAGCTTAGCAACTCGCGAAGAAATGGGCTTATCGTCAAAGCCAGTCAGCGCCAAAACACTGCCCTTAGCCATAGTCGCCGCCGCTCTCCGCGCAATTGCCCATGAAAGGGAAACGACATGACCCTCGCTGATAAGATGGAGAAGGCTTGGCAAGCTTTCTGGATGGAGCAAACATCTGGACAAGAGCAAAAATTCGTAGGCATTGAGCCTTATTTAAAGGCGGCGCTTAACTGGGGCTACCAAGCCTGCGCCTCTCAACAGGAAGGGCAGAATGATGATGAGTTGGATATGCTGATAATGAGACTTACTGCTTTGATGATTTTTGAAAAGAAAAAAGAAACACCTCATCCAAACGCACACCCGCTGTCACAAACAAGCAATATAATCCAAGCCGCAATTACCCGCCTAAAGGAAAGATAGATGGGTGAAGCTGATAAGTCATACGCAGATCAGATGGCTGCAGAAGCGCTTCTTAAGGCTTATGGGTGGTCAGTAACTCCACCAATCTATATTCTAATTATGAGAATACCCCCACATCCACCTCACGCATGGGAGATAAAATAATGACACAGATAAATAAGAAACAAATGGAAATA
>CAYZLR010000202.1:0-3174 GCA_964479275.1 uncultured Caulobacterales bacterium | reverse complement strand
AATCACGATTTGCCCTAAATTTGGAGACTTTTTCAGCAGCCTGTTAAAGCACCTCCGAACCAAATGAGATCAATGGGGCGCTTTCACTTATGTTTTTATTTGCTTTATCACACGCCCGGACATTCAAGCGCTAGCGACTGGGTCTGGAAATGCTTTAGCTGCTAGGGAGCATGTTTTACCGATTAGCTTCTCAAGATTACCATTAGCGCTTGGTCGCTAATTCATAGCTAGCAGTTTCCCTTTTTCTGTCAGAACAAAAAGTTTTTCACCTGCAACAACAGGCGGCACAACGGAGCCACCGGAAATTTTCTTCGTTACCACTAATGTCCCATCATCAGGTGTAATTTTTACCAATTGACCATGTGTCGACACCAAGACGAGATGATCGCCCGCTAGAACAGGGCCTGCCCAGGAAATACGATTCTTTTTCTTTTTGGGTTTGACGTGTTTGGGCAGTTCAGTCACCCACACAATAGCACCGTGCTCACGCGATACGCAGACCAGTTCAGAGTCAACGGAGATCAAATAGATAAAGTCACCCGCAACCCAAGGCATCTGTAAGCCGGTCACACTAACCTCCCACACCCGCTGCCCAGACCGAATATCAATTGCCACCAGTTGGCCAGCATGGCTGACCGCATAGACCAATCCTCGGTCTATAACCGGGCTCCCCGCGATATCATTCAATGTTGATAGAGAGGTGAGTTGCGAGTTTCGCGTCAAACTATCACGCCAAACTGCACGTCCATTATCTGCCTGAAAGGCAACCACTTCACCCGATGAAAAAGGCGCCACGACTAGGTCACCCGATGCCGCCGGACTGCTTGATGATAAAATCCTCGCCGCTTCTTCAAAAGATTGATGGTTCCAGAGTTTTTCACCATTTGCCTGATCAAATGCCTGAAAATCATTAGTAATGGTCGTTAGATAGACATTGCCCCGATACGCAGTAGGCGGTGTTCTAATTGGTAACTCTGTTTCAGTAAGCCATAATTTTTCACCGTCTTCAGCATCCAGGGCGGCAATAAAGCCAAAACCAGAAGTGACAAAAACCTTACCGTTCTCGTAAGAAACGCCCCCGCCAAAACCTTTATCGGAAGCTTTTGGCCGTTGTAAAACCTCTCGTATACGGAATTTTTCGGCAACATCCTGTGTCAGTGCCGTACGCCATAATTGTTTGCCTGTTTCTTCATCAAAGGCGCTCACTTTAGATTCCGCATCGACAACAAAAACCCGCCCATCCGCAATTACGGGGGGAGACGTTAACCGCGCGAGCCGCTCTGAAGCCGTGCCCACATCTGCCGACCACTCAACATCCAACTCCAATGAGGCACTTAAATGATGAAGCGTATGATCGGCTTCTCCTCCCGGCTGAGGCCAAGAAGAATTCACATAAGAAGGCGGGGTCGTAACCTCTAAATCTCGAAAACGGTCATCGACACGAACGATATCTTCAAGTGCAAGAACAGGAATTCGCCCCTCATCATCGAGGATTTCGTCATCGTCATCCCCTCCAGAAAACAAATCTCCTACCCCATTAGTAATCGGGTTACCTGAACAAGAGGCCAAAAGAGCTCCCGCTGCAAGCATCATCAAAAATTTCGCAAAATTCTGTCTTGTCGTATTCATCATCAATTTTACTCAGGTTTTGCCCAGCCATTTTAACTAGTCATGGCAACTGGTCATTTCAGTCGGTCACTGTGATTTTATCTTATACTAAATAGGGACTTTGGGAATAGAACATTGATTTTAATATTTTCCAAATCGCGATTCACAACCAAGCTATAGCCAAAGATCACCCGGTTTAGGGCTGGGCTGCATCATCAATGCTATCGGCAACCTCATCTGCTTCTTTTTCAATCAAAGCTTCAACATCTTGTTTTGCCTGATCGACAGAAGAATCGATGGTATTCTTAATTTTTGAGCCGATTTCAGAACTCAGATCAGACGCAGCAGGGACCTCGATAGCACTGGCATCACCAGTGATTCCAGTTTCAGCAATGGCTTCATTAATGATGCCTTCGACCTCATCAGCCACGGTTTCAGGATTTGAATTCCCATTTTCTATCGCGCTATCAGCTGGTATATCGCCAACTTGCTTGAGGAGGTCTTCAACTCGCGCCTCACCAGTGATATTGGCCCCGCTTCTACCCGCACGAGCAACAACAGCAAATTCCTCAGCCCTAGCACGAAGCTGAACAGGTGTTTGTGAACCACTGACTAAATTATCGAACTCTGCAATTGCTTTATCGTAATCTTTGGCGGATAAGTAAGCCAGCGCGAGAACTTCTCTGGCATAAGCCCCAAGCGGTGATTTTTTTGCAGGCAAATCCCCTAAATCCGTTATCACAGCATCTTTGCCCCCAAAATCAAGCGATAGATATGCCGCTCTTAAGCGAGCTAAATCCTTAAGGTGGGGTGATACCAATTCACCTTCAAAAATTGCCTTATACGCATTATGAGCGCGCGGCGTATCCCCTTGAGATGCCAGAAGCGCTGCGCTTCGAAACCTTGCCAAAGTGGCATAGCCAGCATGAGAATTTTCTGAAAGATCAATAAGCTGATCCTGCCCGGCCACAGGGTCTTCTGTTAATGTAAACAAGGCCTCCTGATATTCACGAGCTCCTTGATCGGCTTTCGATGTTTTCTGATGGGTGTAAAATTGCCAGCCCGCCACTCCAATAACACTCAAAACCGCAAAAGAAATCAGAGCCGGACCCAGTCGCTTTATAATCGCGAATTGACGCTCTTCTGCTAATTCCTGATCAACTTCTCTTAATGTACTGTCTTCGGTGGTCACGCTAAATATTCCCTATGGATTTAAAAACCGGACGTTTATCAATACTGTAATTGTATGTTAAAAACTACATATCGACCTTTTCAAACGCATGCAATGTATGCCGGCCTTGAAATTCCACTCATAAAATTGATAAATACCCTATCGCCCCAAGTTCTCACCTCAAAACTCCCTGATTTTGTCCCCTCTCGCAAGAAAATAAATCATATTCAAAGTTGGCCTCTAATGTCATTCATAAAGTATCTCTCGCGCCTCCATACCCGCAGAATCATGACTGCAATAAAGAGGAAAACTTTTGTGTTAGAACATTTTACGGCTAAGAATCCGATTCAAAACTAATATTTAGCCAGTCGTCTTGAGATCATACGGATTGAGGC
>CAYZLR010000201.1:0-3197 GCA_964479275.1 uncultured Caulobacterales bacterium | reverse complement strand
CCTCGGCCAGTGCCTCTTTAAGTCTGACAAGATTTGTAGTGCCTTTCGGCGCTACCAGCTACGCTTCAAATAGGCCCTAGATTTTCCAGATTCAATCTCCTCGGTCACTTTTTAGTCCTTTCATTCGTTTCTCGGCCACATCCAATTCCTTGTCGGACGTCTTCTGTTTTTTCTTATCGGGCGTTGAAAAATTTTGCGGATGGTCTCTATTTTTTCACGCGGACGCCATGCTATCTTTGCCTGGTACCGAATGGCTAGAACAGCCTGTTCTCAATTGAATGAACTCGTATGATGCTCACATTGAAGAGAGAGAGATTTTATGAAACCGATGATCGAACGCGTTAGTCCTGATCTCCTCGAAAGTGTTGAGATGATCAGGTCTGCAGGTTTCGAAGTCAGTTTGCAGACCAACGAGGATCTTGCTAAATTCCGCGCCAGGTATAAACTGGTCGGGGGCAGACGAGTGCCAGCCTTCCCCCCATCGAGGGCGTGAACATCAGTGAGAAATCGGTGACCGCAGAAGATGGCGCATCGATCACTGTCCGCGTCTACAGGCCGTCAAACACGGCAGATACGCTTCCTGCCATGCTTTGGATTCATGGCGGTGGTTATGTCATTGGCGAAGCTAAAAATGACGACCTCATTGTCAGTGGATACGTAAAATCGGTTGGTTGTGCGGTCGTGTCTGTTGATTATCGGCTTGCCCCGGAACACCCGTTCCCAGTACCGTTGAACGATTGTTACTCCGCTCTGAAATGGGTATTCGATAACAGTGCCGAATTGATGATCGACCCGGCGCGTATCGCCATAGCAGGTCAAAGCGCTGGGGCGGGATTAACGGCTGGACTGGCTCAGCTGGCGCGGGACCGCAATGAATTGCAGGTCATCTTCCAACTGCTAATTTACCCGATGCTGGATGATCGCAACATCCTTCAGGCCGATGAAACAATTCCGGACACGATTCTCTGGACACGCGCAAACAACCTGTTCGGATGGCGCGCCTATTTAGGGCAGGAACCTGGCACAGACAATACCCCGAAATATGCCTCTCCGGGCCGGACGAACACACTTGAAGGACTCCCTCCGACTTACATGATGATTGGCGATCTTGACCTCTTCCTCGAGGAAAACATCGAATACGCGAAGCGTCTGATTCGAGCCGGGGTTCCGACTGACATGCACATTTACAAGGGCGCTTTTCACGGGTTTGACAGTATGGCCCCGAATTCGGGCGCCGCACAGCGCGCCAACGCTGACAATATCATGGTCTTGAAAGAGGCGCTGCATAGCACGTAAATGTAATAAGCGTTCTTTGTTGCCGTGTGGCTGCACACCCAAATGACTAAAAAGTGTCGTGCTTGTTTTCTAATGCGTCAGGGTGTTACTCCGGTTTGGAGCGATACATTTTGCCGTTGGTGGGAAAAATTGGCCCCGATTGCGAATACTTTGGATAGCATATCTTCGATTCAACCAATGGCAATAACTATGCAAGAAAAGACCAGAGCAATTGCCCCGGCAAGTGTTCCTAAGCACGCTCCGATTCTATTCAGTCCGTTTGGCCTGAACAGTAAGATCACAGTTCAAAATAGATTCTTCAAATCAGCAATGAGCGAAGTTCTGGCTGCACAGGGCAAACATGTGCCAACGAAGGAACACTTTCGCGTGTATGAACGCTGGGCGTCAGGTGGCACTGGTGTCATCGTAACCGGCAACGTCATGATTGATCGTAATGCCTTGGGTGAGCCCGGGAACGTTGTCTTGGAGGACGATACCCATCTGAATCTTTTCGGGGATTGGGTAGATGCGGTCCACACATCCAATCCTGATATTCATTTCTGGATGCAGATCAACCATCCCGGCAAACAAAGTCCCAAATTCCTAACCTCCAATCCCGTCGCACCGAGCGCTATTGCTTTGGGTAAAGGACTTGAGAAATCCTTCACCAAACCCCGGGCACTTGAAACCGAAGAAATAACCGGTTTGATCAAGCGCTACGCAACCACCGCATACCTCGCCAAACAAGCCGGATTTGATGGAGTGCAGATTCATGGTGCTCATGGCTATCTCGTTAGCCAATTTCTGTCGCCGATCCATAACCAGAGAGAAGACAAATGGGGCGGCAGCCCGGAAAATCGACGGCGTTTTGCCTTGGAGGTTTATCGAGCAATAAGAAGTGAAGTTGGCGCGGACTATCCGGTGTCCATCAAGATGAATAGCGCAGACTTCCAAAAAGGAGGCTTCGAAGGAGAAGAAGCCTATGATCTGATCTCCGCCTTGTCAGACGAAGGCATCAATCTCATTGAGATATCTGGCGGGAATTACGAGACCCCTGCAATGACGGGTGCAAGGCAATCCGCCAGCGATAGGGAGGCCTACTTCCTGGATTTCGCCGCCGGAGCACGCAAGCACACGGACGTGCCGATCGCTGTTACTGGAGGGTTTCGCTCTGTAGCGGCGATGGAAGCAGCATTATCCTCGAATGCGATTGATTTTGTAGGCATCGCCCGGGCACTGACCGTCGACCCTGAATTGCCCAGTCATGCTGCGTCCGACCCGCACTATTACGTGGATATAGGACAACCGAGCACAGGCATCAAAGCGTTAGACAAAATGTTCATGATCGCGATTTCCTATTACGAAACCCAGATCAGACGCATGGGCAAGGGGAAGGATCCAAATCCGAAAATGTCGGCGTGGAGAACAGTTCTGGAAAGTAGTCTGGCCCTAGGTTTGGCGGCATTCAAGCAACGACGGGCATAACGATAATCAGCCGATACTGAAAAGTCTCGACCGAATCGTCAAGTTGACAGTTATCGAGGGGCTTGTCGCAAGTTTTTGGTCGTTCATCAGACATTATGATTGATTGCGGAAATTGGCTCTCCCGAAGTGGAGGCCAATATGATTCTGAATGCCCTTGCTCAAAGATGCTGCCGTACTAGACCGCTTTATTGGCTCGCTCGGTTACTCCGGAGATCATCTAAATGCGGGACAAGAAAACGGGGCCAAGGTTTCAAATCACAACCGATCTCTCGACTGCCGCGAAGTTGAAGGGTCAATTATGAATTTCATTGGAGCAAGTTGGAATAGTTCTGTCGGTGAAGCTGGCATTGCTGAATGCTCAGGTTGTCATGGGAACTGCAACAGCAGATGGGTGTCACGGTAAGGTTATTAATGAGATAGCTCGTAGAATTTTTCCT
>CAYZLR010000200.1:0-3198 GCA_964479275.1 uncultured Caulobacterales bacterium | reverse complement strand
CGCCGGCTGGTCCTTGCGCCCCGTCAGCGCCGGCTGGTCCTTGCGCCCCGTCAGCTCCCGCCGGGCCTTGTGGCCCTGCGGCCCCGTCAGCCCCTGCTGGGCCTTGCGCCCCAGCCTGACCTCGTGGTCCTACGTTCCCCACCGAACCTCTGGGACCTGCTGGACCCCGGATACCAATCGGGCCTTGTACGCCAGTTGGACCTGATGGTCCTTGCGACCCTTGTGGCCCTCTTGCCCCATCGGTGCCTGCCGGGCCTTGTGGTCCTGCGGCCCCCGCCGGACCCCGGGCACCAATCGAGCCTCTGGGACCTACTGCACCCGTCGCGCCCGCCGGGCCTCGAGCCCCCACTGGACCTCGGTTTCCGACAGCCCCTGACGGACCTTGTGCGCCTGCGGCCCCCATCAGACCTGGCGCGCCTGGTGGTCCAGGTGGTCCTGGTGGTCCTTGTGGACCTTGTGGTCCGGGTAGACCCGGGTCTGCCATTGGGATACCTGGGAATAATGGGTCTCCGGGTATGTTATCTGCATGGGCAATAAGAGGTGCCGATAAACTTATGATTCCCCAGGTACATAATGCGGAACGTGCAGATAATTTGAGTGCTGTTTGTAAAAAAACGGGTTGAGTATTGAAGAGAATTGCGTGTTTAAATGTAGATTTCATAAGAGCCCCTCTGGATAATCTCTGTACAATTACGGTTTTCTGTCTTTGAATATTTTTGTTGGGTAGACAATCACCCGAAAGGGTGATTGTGATGATTAAAGATTTGAGACATCATGATGATAGATAAGGTGCTGACCCTGTTAAAATGGCAGATGTATTTTTTAGAGACCCATATACCCGTCTGACTTTATTGCAGCTTTTTTGCTATGGTTTCTTGTCGCTTCCTATAGCTATGGGTGGGTTTGTCTTAGTGACATATATTCCGACATTTTATGCGATAGATTTAGGGTTGGGGTTAGGTTTGGTCGGGGCTGTTTTCGTATTTGGCAGGCTGCTAGATGTTCTGACCGACCCGATTATCGGGTATATGAGCGATATAACTCGTACCCGCCTTGGTCGACGACGGCCTTGGATGATTATCGGTATGCCTTTATTTTGTTTGGCATGTTGGTGGCTTTTTATACCGCCGGAGACTGTCAATTTAACCTATCTGGCTGTGAGTAGCATAGCCTATTTTCTATTTTATACCGTTTTGGATGTGCCTTATTCTTCGACGGGTTTGGAAATATCGCCCTATATTCACGAACGGTCTATTCTGGCGAGCACAAAAGCGGTTTTTCAGGTCTTAGGGGCCTTACTGGCCGCATTGATTCCTTCGATCTTTATGTGGGAAATAGCTGGGTCTCTCGGCTTTATCACCAAAGTAATATGCGGGTTAAGCCTGATCGGTGTTTTGGTGTTTCTTGCATGTGTACCCATAAGAGAGAATTCTCTTACCATGGCTTCACCGTCCTTTTCCAGATCGGTAAAAACCGTCTGGAGCCACCGATCTTACCGATACATAATCAGCGCTTTTACGAGTGTTCAAACCGCGAATGCTTTAATTGCAGCTCTCACAGTATTATTTGTGACCCACATTATAGGTACCCCAAAACTTGTTGGAATGTTTTTAGGGGTTTTACTTATATCCTCGGCCGTGTTTTTACCGGTCTGGGTGTGGGTGTCTAAACGTACATCTAAAAAAAGAGCTTGGGCCAGCTCTATATTCTTATGCACGCTTGTACTTGGCACTATACCCATATTGGGTGAGGGGGATGTCGTTCCTGTCTTAATATTTTGCATAGCTATCGGAGCGACATTTGGCTGTGATGCTATTATGCCCACCTCTATGTTAGCTGATATTGTTTACAGAGATGAAAAACAGGGTCAGGAGAATATGGCAAGCCTGTATTTGGCCTTTAAGAACTCTGTCTCTAAACTGACATTTATTGTTCCAATGGGGCTGGCCTTTCCTGTGCTGGATTTCACAGGGTTCAGCTCGGGTTCAGATGCGGCACCACATAGGCTGGGCGTTTTTATTTTCTTTTATGCGGGGCTGCCTATCTTATTGCGTTTAATATCTTTGGCCATTGTTCTCAAAATGCCCGAGACGGAAAGACATCAGGCATAGCGATGGTGGGACCCGGTTTAGATATTGCGACAGACCTTCTACATATCAGGATGGAGCAAGCCCGTCTGTTAAAGGCGCGAGCCGCAGGGTCAGCTATCACAGTTGAATTAATTGTCCTGATTTATACAGCTCTGATTACTAGCGCAGTCTCTCTTGTGAAAGGATTAATCTGGTTCGCGCTTGCGACGTTCATGGTCATTGTCACGGTCATATATGCAAGGTTTAAAGCCTCGCGTGGCATAACAAAAGAAACTGTAAAAAACTATCTTTGGGGGCATATCGTAATTTGCGCGTGCACTGGTTTGGTTTGGGGGGGATATGCCATTCATATCCTTGATTTCGAAAGTAACACTTTACCTATTATTGCCGGGACTATGCCTTTGCTAATTACAATTGGCGGCGTGTTACCCAGCTCGGCTTATCGTCCCGGATATATTGCCTTGGCCAGTTTTGCGCTCATACCTTACGGGTTTTATCTCCTTTTGTCGGCCCCTGATATATTTCGTTATTTTGGCCTTGGAACGCTTATATATTTTGGCTTTGCTATGATTTCTAGCGCGCAAGCCGAGATCAATACGCGTGATGGTATTATTGCTCGAGCCGGGCAAATGTTCACGCAAAACCTGATGAACAAAAACAAGGAGATTGAGCGTGTAAATGAAGAGAAACTTCGATTTTTAACCTCGACAAGCCATGATTTTTCACAGCCTTTACATGCTCAAGGTTATTTCCTGCAAAGCTTGCGAGGCCTATTGACCACAACGCAACAAAAAGAGGTTTTAGATAAAATCTGGATTAGTTGGAACGCTCAAAAGGATCTTTTGCAAGGGCTTTCCGAGAGTATACGGCTTGATAGTGGAGGGGTTATGGCCAAACCGGTCTTGTTTGACTTACGTTCGGAACTCAAAAAACTACTCACCCAGTTCGAAGCCTCTGCCACGCAGAAAAATGTAGAGTTGATAGCTTCGCTAGAGAATGTGTCTGTGTTTTCTGATCCTGCACTTCTTAACAGGATTGTGCAAAATCTCTTAGATAATGCGATCAGATTTGCGCCCGATCACAGTCAGGTGCAACTTAAAACTATTAG
>CAYZLR010000199.1:0-3226 GCA_964479275.1 uncultured Caulobacterales bacterium | reverse complement strand
CTTAAATGGTGGGCGATACTTTCAAAGTATCGCCCACCATTTAAGCTTATTTTACGGTTAGGGTTTCCTTAACAAATAGCAAATATTTTTTAGGGTGGCTTTAAATTGATGTATTAGTAAATTCCTTTGCCGTTGTGCAAAATCGTATGGCAAAATTTGAACGCTGAAAATTAAATTCCCTGTTAAAAAGTTTATTTATTTTTACCTCACCGCCTACGGCGGCTCGGTGGGGGATTAGAAAACTTATTTAATGCAGTATTAAAACCTTAGCACGATTCAAAATTTATTATTCAAAATTAAATCTATTGAATAACCAACTTCCCTGTAATCGTTTTCTTTTCTCCAATTAACTGAAAATAATATACACCGTTGACTATTTCTCTTCTATCAATAGTAACCGTTTCCGTCTTTATTTGCTTTATTTGCTTTAGTCTTCTTCCTGATAGGTCATTGATTAATAACGTATAATTTTCTTGATTAGGGTTAACAAAAGAAATAGTCGTTGTTTGCATAAAAGGATTAGGTTGGACTTTTACAGCCGTACTTTGAGCTAAATCTTCCGTATTGGTTAGAATAGCTGCTACGCAATCTCCTAACACAGTAGTACTAACTTGTTGATAACTTCTATTAATAATGTCTCCAATGTTTTCTATACAAACGAAATCATCTATATATTCTGTGAAATAGACCCTTAATATTGGGACCAACCCTCTTGACTGTTCAATAGTAGAGTCTTGTAAGGACAAGCCAATAATTTCACCAGTAGAAATATTTGCCTGTAGCATTGCAGGGAATTTTTGAATATCTACTAAATTTTCTAAAGATTGAATTTGTACGCCTTTTAAGGTAAATTGATAGCCTACTATTTCCGATGATGGATTTCTGATGGCAATATCAACATATCGTTGATTAGGATTAACGACATTGATGGCTAAATTTACTTCTTCAGTAATATTCATAACACCAGAAGGAAAATCACAATGACTGTGAATTTCGTTATCTGGATGTAAATGACCTTGCTCAAAATTGATACAATCTGATAATAAGGCAGCATCATAAACGGTTAGCCGTTCATCCCCATTTAAATCATTACATGGGGATGCCGTTATTTCTTCATCCAAAATCGCTGAAATATAAGATTGTACATCTGCTGCATCCTGTCCGCTGTCATTGTTCATGTCTCCCCTTAAAGTAGTCCCTCCACAAACACCCTCACAATCTTTTAATACACTTCCATAAAGCGTGCCTTCGCAATCGGTAAAAGCTGGACAGTCTTCATTTAAGATAACCACTAATTCGCCAGAAGAACGATCCAAAGTCATACAAACTTGCGCCCAATTATTATCCAAGTTCTTTTCAACTCTCCCTAAAGCATCTGGCTGATTATTCCAATTTACCCTAGCCACAAAAGTAATGTCGCCATCAGGTATGTCCGTCACATCAATCCATTGACAATCTAAATCTGAACCATATTCATCAAAACAACCAACCGACAGGCCCATATTCGCACAGCCATATTTATTATTTCCTGTTGGACAGCCCAAATCTATTACGCAAAATCCACTTTTAAATCCACTAGGAATTCTATCTCCATTGGCATCAAATAGTAAATATTCCGCATAATTTTCATAGTGAAAGTGATTATGACAGTTGTCAAAAACAAATTGTGTATTGTCAAAATCAGGCTCTCCAATGTAATAATCTAATTCCCCAATATTATCAAAACGAGTCGTAAAACGAATAATATCTCGCATACCCGTACCTTTCAAACATCCTTCCTCAATCCAACATTCGTCCTCCGTATAAATACTATCTACTTCGATACTTGAAAATAATATGTCTTGTCTTACTGCCAAATCTGGACCATTTGGACATAATGGATCTCCTTGTGGGCGACAGGAACCATCATCGACAGTAGCCAATGGGTTGAAGTTACAAGAGTTAGGATCCATACAACCAATAACTGGTCCTTGATAGGTTATAGAAAAATTAATCACATTGTCACAATCTCCATCAACATCTGAAACCCTGATTAAATAACTTTCTCCTGCATTTAGAAAAGCATTGACTACTGCTTGAAAGCCACAATTACCAGCATTATCATCAAAAAAGATAAAGCCTTCTAAACCGCCTGGTACAAAACTTTCACAACGATCATATACCCAAATACGGGTGTCACAAGCATTTTGGTCACAGGTAGAAATGGTATACGTGCCAATTGAATCTGGCGTAAAACGATACCAACTATCTCGTTGTTGGGCTTGATATATGCCTTCTCCAATATCAACAGCTTGTGAGCAAGATGTTCCAGGTTGACAATTAATTTCATAAGATTTAGATAAACCAAATTGACTTTCTTGTAATACTAGCACATCATCTACATAAATTTCAACACCGCCACCTTCTACAATTCCATCTCCAAAGCCATCAAAAATTGTAAAAGTCAAACATTCAAAAACACCTACACAAAAGGTATCTAAAAATATTTCTTTTTGGAAATAGGAATCCTGATCAACCATTGTATAGATGGTATCTCCAGAACCTAATGTCCAAGAGTTTTCTGCCCATCTATCTGTTTCAACACGCAGCACGACCATCACTTCTTCTTCTGAACAAGTTTGACCATAAATATTTGAAAAAAATAAAAGACCGATAAATGCTAGTAAAATTTTTCTCATTTTTCTGTGTACTTGAAGGCAAAGGAGTTAATTATTCAGAAATGTCATTTCTCTCCCCTAAAATCCCCCTGTCGAACTCCGATAACAATCAGAATAGGCAGCGAGACAAAATGTAAAATTATTCTTGGAGTATTCCTAAATATAATAAGAGCAATCTACTTTATTAGTACAATTACTTCTAAAAAAGCTAAAGATTTGTTGATTGACTTTAGGGAAGGGGGATAAAGACTAGCAATTTAAGGGGAATAATAATGAAATGGAAATATATTAGGTGAACTTGATTTTATGAGGACAATTTTTAAGCTTATTACTTAAATATTAGTCTTTATTTTAGAATAAATCGTATGGAAAGAACTTGTAGTTCTGGAAGCTCTAGTCGTTTAAGAATAAAGTAACTGAGAGTTAGAAATGTTGTCAGTTGTCAGTTCAGGCTGACCGCAAACGATCGATTTGCTAAATCTAGCAGATTTAGTAAATCTTTTTCTGTTTGATACCCAAGAATTTAGATTTACTAAATTTTGAAAATTTAGCAAATCCTACCATTTACG
>CAYZLR010000198.1:0-3227 GCA_964479275.1 uncultured Caulobacterales bacterium | reverse complement strand
AACTGTAACATGGAGAGAATCAGTCATGTATCTTTTAAAAGCTTTACTCACGACATCTGTAGTCGCCGGAGTTTTAGCAAGTACCGCAATCGCCAAAGATACACCCACTCATAATGACTTCGATATGAAGAAATGTGTCAATATGGGGAACAGCCTTGAGACCCCCCGCGGGGAAAGCTGGGGAAAGCCCATCAATATTGCGGACTTTAAAATTATCCGAAAAAAAGGATTTGATACTGTTAGAATTCCCATCAGATGGGATGACTATACGGGAAACGCACCTTCTCACACCATCGAATCTGATTTTATATCAAAGGTCGAAAAAATCGTGAATGCTGCTTTGGCAGAAAATCTCAATGTCATTTTAAACATACATCATTTCGATGAGATCATGGAAAACCCAAAACAAGAGCTACCTCAACTAGTGGCTCTGTGGAAACAAATCGCAACCCGGTTTAAGAACCACTCTGAAAGCCTCTGGTTTGAAACACTCAACGAGCCTCATAACAATCTTAAAGGCAAACTTATGCAAGCCGCCCAAGTGGCCGCGACTTTAGCAATAAGGGAAACAAATCCGGACAGAATAATTATCCTTGGCGGCGAAAACTGGTCAGGCATTGATAGCTTGCCAAGTAACATTATGCCTCCGGATGAGAACATCGTATATACCTATCACTATTACGACCCCTTCGACTTTACGCATCAAAAAGCGCCTTGGCTTGGAAAAGACATGCCCAAAGCCAAGCGTGGCTGGGGGAGCCGCGAAGATAAAGCCCAACTTAAAACAGACATAGAGAAAGCTGTTATCTTTCGTGATTTTGTCAAAAGGCCCGTCTTTGTCGGGGAGTTTGGCGTTTATGACAGTGTTAAAAACAAAGACCGCGTGAAATATGTCGAGGCAACGCGCAAAGCTATGGAGGACGCCAACTTACCCTGGTGTCTTTGGAGTTACTCCAACACATTCGCGCTTTATAACAATGATACTGCTAAGTTTGATGAGGACATGCTCAAAGCCTTAGGCACGACAGAGACGAAAAACCAATTTACGACCAGAGTTATCAGCGAAGCTAATGTCAAACCTGCCATCGAAAACTGGGGTAAGTTTTTACCTTATTATGAAGGTGATACCCAGCATATCAAAGACGTCTTGACAGGGGTTGCAATTATTCAACCCGGTCAACAAATACATCCCCCGCATAAACACCCCGAAGAAGAATTTTTAATGGTGCTGGAAGGCGAAGGCACATGGACAATTGGTACAAAGGATACACCTGCAAAAACAGGAGATATTATGTATTCAGCCCCATGGGAACGACACGGCCTCGTAAATACAGGAAAAGTCCCTTTAAAGTTCGTCGTATTTAAATATAACCCAAAAAAATTCTAACTTAAGTCTGGAACGCCATGTTTTTAAGCACACTCGATCTCGCTGTAGTGGCGCTCTATGCAATTATTTTATTTGCCATTGCGCAATGGGTTTCACGCGAGCCTGTTGGCAGTGTTAAAAATACAGAAGATTATTTCCTCGCCGGAAAATCACTCCCCTGGTGGGCTATTGGCGCTAGCCTTATCGCGGCTAATATTTCGGCAGAACAAATTATTGGTATGTCGGGAGAAGGCTACCGCATTGGCCTCGCTATCGCCGCCTATGAGTGGCAAGCCGCGATTGTACTGATTGTTGTTGCAAAATATTTCCTTCCTATCTTTTTGAAACGAGAAATATACACGATGCCACAATTCTTGGACCAGCGCTTCGGGTCTGGCGTCAAAACAACAATGTCGATTTATTGGATTGCTCTCTACACGCTCGTTAATTTGACAACTGTATTATGGTTAGGAGGCATTGCCGTAGAAACTTTGACAGGCGTGAACATAATTCTGGCCATGGCCGGATTAGGTGCCTTTGCAATAGCCTATTCCATTTTCGGGGGCTTAAAAGCGGTAGCCTTAACAGATATCATTCAAGTCGTTATATTGATGCTAGGCGGCGCCATTATTGCGGTCTTGACTCTCAACATGATTGGAGGCGGAAACTTCCTACATGGCTTTGAGCGTCTCTATACGGAACTCCCAGATAAATTTGATATGATCTTTGAGCCTGACCAAAAAGGTTATGATAAGCTTCCTGGAATATGGACTTTACTGGGCGGATTATGGATTTTGCATTTAAACTATTGGGGCTTCAACCAATATATTATTCAGCGGACTCTCGGGGCTAAAGACTTAGCCGAAGCTCAAAAGGGTCTCGTATTTGCCGCCGCGCTTAAACTCATCATGCCGCTCATTATAGTTCTTCCAGGCATTGCAGCAGTGATGCTTGCCATGCCTGAAATCGGAGTGCTTGATAAAGCTACCTTGGACAGTAAAACTGATGCGACCTATCCATCCTTGATGGGGATTATGCCGTCCGGCCTAAGGGGGCTGATCTTTGCAGCATTGATTGCAGCCATCGTGTCATCTTTGGCCTCTATGGTAAATTCAATCTCAACAATTTTCACGATGGATATCTATAAACCCATGATTAAGCCGGAACAGAATGAAAAACATTATGTCGGCATTGGCCGCATAGTAGCCGTCCTCGCTATGATTATCGCAGTTATTGCGGCCCGGCCATTTCTCGGAGGCTTTGAAAGCGCTTTTCAAACAGTGCAAGACTATACAGGCTTTATCGCTCCGGGTGTCGTAGCGGTTTTCTTGCTCGGTATGTTCTTTCAGCGCACAAATTCAGTGGGAGCCTTCGCAGCCCTCATTGTTTCTGTCCTTACATCATTGATATTCAAATTTGGTCTTCCAGATATTAGTTTTGTAAATCGTATTTGGGCCATTTTCCTTCTCTGTATGGTTTCAGGAATAATAGCGTCCAGATTGACCCCTGCTCCAGGCGAAACTCAGTTGATTCCATTGGATAATATAAATTTCAAAACCCGACTAAGCTTCAATATGTGGACGATCATAATCACCCTCATTCTCATCGCTCTATATGTGATGTTCTGGTAGTGTACAATTTTCTTCTTTTTACACCCTCAAAAATTGGATAAGAAAAAGTCATAAGACATTCATCACATTAGTCGCCTAACGCCCATTATAAGAAATTAGCGGTTAAAGAACTCTTTGGGGTCAATTTTCAAGATTTTGGCGAGACATTCAAATTCGACGACATCTACTCTTCTCTGGCCGCTCTCGAGCCTAACAACCCATGACTGATATTCATCTGGGCTTTCAGCAAG
>CAYZLR010000197.1:0-3232 GCA_964479275.1 uncultured Caulobacterales bacterium | reverse complement strand
CATAAGTCGCTGAAATCACTCAATTGTAATTTTGAATTGGGCTCTTAGAGATTTTCTTTGGTGAATACTATATTTTATGTATACTAACTTATGTATATTCATGAAATGAAACAATTTTGAGGGGTAATTTGCAATGACGATGAAAAAGCTATTAATGACCGGAGTCGCGACGGTTTTGTTGAGCTCGTGCGCAACACCGCCACAGCCGCCGCTAACCGCAGACTCGCTACTTAGATCATCGTTTGCGCAATCAAATGCAGCAGCTTTTGATGTGGCGGCTTTTATGGGGCAAATGCCTGATTGGCTTGATATCAAATTCTCCGATGCGAATTTTGATCAAGCCACGGGGGCGATGGTCATACGCGATCTGTCTTTTGCATTGAAAGAATTCCCGGAATATGCCGTTCTTGTGGATAGAACTGATATTTGGGGAGGGGATGTTGAGGCCTTGCAAGCTGTTATGGTGGGCGGTGTGACCGATGCGAAGGTCTCTCTTTTTGATCGTGCGACGCTTACAGGTGTCCGTACGGATAATTGGAAATGGTCAGCAGGGGCACTCATACAGGGTGCTGAGGATAGTGTTACGACGCCAGCGGCACAAAACAATCCCTCTGATGGGATTGGTGCGATTGAAACTGCGCTCAGCTATACGATCGATAAACTTGTATTCGATGGACTTTCTGCCAAAAGTTATACACCGCCATCATCCGAAAACATTCCCGATGAAGCGGCTATGTTGGTGACAATGGCAGGCGTATCGAACGCCTACGCTTTAGAAGGAAGTGCTTTTTCAGGGGTTAATTTTTCAGCGACCGATAATCAAAATGCTGAAATTAAAATGTCGATTGCAGAAGGTTTCGTACGTGGGTATGATGGGGGGCGTACGGAGTATCAAGAATCCTCTGGTATTCGCTATGTAACTAATGTGTCCGATAAAGACCTCCTGCGCGAAATCAATGTTAATCAAGAGCTTGTAGCGCAAGAAAATGACCCGGATGAAAATAAAATTCTGAACCCTTGGGCGAGAGAAGACGTGCAGGAAATGTTGAGTAATCCTGTATTATTTGTGGCACTATTGACAGGGGCGAGTTCTTCCGTCGTAGAAATAGATCGCATTGTTGGGCGTCAATCAGATGTGTCCGGTGCATTGTCGTGGCTGTCTCGATTTGAAATGCCGCCAATTACGCAAACGGACTTGATTGATTTAGGGGCTCTCACCATCGAGGGGAGCAGGACCATTTGGGATGGAAATTTTGTCTATGGTGTAGACCGTTCAGAGATACGCGCGCTGGATTTTCATTGGTTGGTGCCCTCCAATTATGTGCAGGTTGATAGCGGTTTTACTATGAATACCCGGCAGTTAATGAGCACAGTGCTTGAAAGAGAGGGTGCGGGGCTTACGCCCGAAACTGGGAGTTTGCAAATTCAGCAAATTTTCGCGGCCATTGAAGCATTGGGAGTCGAAACTATTAATGGACAATCTGAGGTCCATTGGAAGTGGGACGGTAATGAAGGCGGCCTTGATACGGGCATGACCCTAGATTTTACCGACCTAACCAAGACTTCGTTCGGTTTGAACATGGATGGCCCCTCTCTTGCAGGATGGGAGCAGATTGTAAAAACGAATGCAGCTGCAGATGTTGAAGATATTCCAGTATTTTTCAATAATTTTCAGTTTTCGATAACAGATGATCAGTTACTCGACCGCAGTTATGCTTATGCTGCCACTCAATTAGGGGGTGGCAGTGCGCAAGATATGCGGGCTTCACTTCCGTCATTGGTGCGGTTGTCGGGCGGACAGTTTGCACAACTGAGCCCCCGGATCCCATCATACCTTGATGCAGTGGCAACATTCTTGGGCGAGAGCGGTTCAATTAGCCTTACAGCTAATCCTGAAGTGCCTGTATCGATCAGTGATATTCAAAAAGCCAGCGAAGAATCTCCGCAATCATTATTGGAGCTTCTCAATCTGGTGATCGAGCATCAGCCGAACTAGTGGTTGAAACGTAAGCTTGGTTTGTCAGATATGGATCTGGTCATGCGTCATGTAAACATGTCTCGCGTGGTGGACGAGAGGGGGTAATCGGCGTAGAGAATAGCAATATTGAACCTTTATTATTGCTTCTCTACAACCGATAGAATGCCCCATGACCAAGTCTACGTCCGGATCAAAACCGGAAAAAAATAAGAAAACTGATCCAATCATTATTCGTCCATTGGAGCATTTAGATGGAAAAAAGCCAGATGCTCCCAAATGGTTTGATAATGCGATTGCTCATCAGCCCTCGACTGGCACAGTCGAGGTTGATGGGGTTGATATATGTTATTCCGTCTGGGGCGAAGAAGAAAAACCAGGTTTGTTATTTGTTCATGGTGGACGTGCGCATCGCCGGTGGTGGGATGCTTTTGCACCCATGTTAGTTGATCAGTATAGGGTCGCGGCGATTGATCTTTCAGGGCTTGGTGATTCGGGTTGGCGCGCGCGATATTCATTGAAATGCCATGCCGAGGAGATATTTGCGGTTTGCGAAGCTGCAGGCCTCGACCGAATATCCAGACCTGTTGTTATCGGGCATAGCTTTGGGGGATGGGCGACATTAGGGGCTGTGGAGACGGCTGGGGAAGCTTTGGGAGGCGCTGTAATTATAGACTCACCATTCGGGGTGCCTGATCCCGATGAGGGGTATGCAATCAAAATGGGGCAAGATCAAAAATCACGCCCCCCTGTGAATAAAATTTACGGCACAATGGAAGAGCCCATTTCTCGTTTTCGCCTGTTACCCAGTCAACCGGGGAAAGAGCATTATCTTCTCGATTATATTGCCCGGAACGGTTTGAAACAGGTTGAGGACAAGGAGAGTGGCAAAACCGGATGGAGCTGGAAATTTGATCCTGCTCATGGGCGTAATTTTGATATTCATTTTGACCGGGATCTTTTTCTTGCGGCTCGTTGTCCGCTTGCCTTCATATATGGTGAAAAGTCTGCCTTTGTTCATGGCGATGGTTTCGCCCACACAAAGAAGCAGGCGCGAGGACGATCGCCGATGATGATGATCCCTGAAGGTCATCATCATCTAATGATGGATCAACCGATTGCTTTTGTCACTGCGCTGCGTGCTCTTCTAACAAGTTGGCCTGTGCGTGTCGGGTTTTAAGTTACGTATTGAGCCGAAATCAAGCCAGCTAGAGCATTTTCATTTTTTATAGAGTCGCCTGGGATTCCCTTTTTCTT
>CAYZLR010000196.1:0-3237 GCA_964479275.1 uncultured Caulobacterales bacterium | reverse complement strand
GGAACTACTTCTCAGCCGCAGGATACGACTGAAAGTAAATTGAATCTG
Organism: uncultured Caulobacterales bacterium; assembly: GCA_964479275.1. Lineage (GTDB taxonomy): Bacteria > Pseudomonadota > Alphaproteobacteria > Caulobacterales > Parvularculaceae > CALLPQ01. Next base: position 3,189 of record CAYZLR010000196.1, on the reverse strand, counting down.
CTCTAGCATTACGGAAAGTATAGCTGATAAATAGGCTCCGGCAGCTAAAGGCAAAACCTGTCTTCGATGCGTTGGAAACCTGGCTTGTATCGGAACTGACCCGGATATCCTCAAAGTCTGCACTCGGCAGAGCAATCCGCTATGCGCTGACGCAGCTGCCAATGGTGCGGCCCTATCTGGATCATGGCTTCCTGGAGCTCGACAATAACACAGCGGAGCGAGGTGTTCGCGGCATAGCCGTAGGCAGGAAAAACTGGTTGTTTATTGGTTCCGAAGGTGGAGGCGGGGCCGTAGCCATTGCCTATACGCTGATCGAAACCGCAAAGCTCAATGGGGTCGACCCTCAAGCTTGGCTCACCGACACACTCGTCCGGATTGCTGACCACAAGATCACAAAGCTAGACGAGCTCATGCCTTGGCGATACGCTCAGACCTGAGCGTATCTGAGGATGTTCGGATGTGACAGGGCGGCCTCAGCGGACGCTCACCTTACTTTGCGGGTTTGCGAAACTTGAGCGTCATCCGATCACTCTCCCCGATATTATCATGCATTTCTATTTCTGCAGCGGACTGAGGATTATCGCGTTCTGAGGAACGATAAGTCGGAGGGAGGCGCCAGACAAAATCACCAGGAAAATCGCCATCCTGATCACGTGGCAGATCCTTTGGGTTGCGATTGATTTCTGACTCCGCCTCTAGAACAAAACCAGCGTCGGTAAAAATTTTTATAACCCGCGACTTTTTCATATACCCGTTTCCACCCTTTGCCCATTCGTCAGAATGCTCCTCGGGGGCAAGATGCTGAATGACACCCATAATACCTCCAGGCTTTAACAGCAAAAAAGCTTCCTCAATGATCTTTGGTTGTATCTTGGCAAGTTTATTCGATGTTTGATGCAGAACGCGAAAAAACAGATAGCGGTCGACTGTCCCATAGAGCTCTTGCGGCGCTTCACCTTGCCATAACAGAGTAAATTTCGGTTGTACGTCCGACCAGCTCTCACGCTGTTCATAATATTCACCCCAGCCTTGGATTACTTTTTCAACGTCAGAATCTGTCATTTCGGGGAAGTAAGGTTGCATAGCAGGCAGTGAAATCTCAGCACCAATGTAATGCCCTTCACTCCCTATCAAAGGAAACAGGATCGCGCCGTACCAGGGCCCAGCATGAACATCGACGATGGTTTGGTTTTTATCAATCTCAAAAAAATTCATCATTTCACGGGGATGACGATATTGGTCTCGCATTTTTTGTTCTTCGTCCCGGGCTTCAAGAATTTCGTCGAGACGCGCATCTGAGAGCTGTGCGGATGCTGAAGGTTCTCCAAGAAAGATCGTCGATAAAACTAAATATAAAATCCATAATCGCATAACACTCACCTTTATAAATATACGCTAGACGCCAATTCGGCGTATGAAGTATCCTCTAATACTCAATCATATGTCAAATGCACGACTTGATGAACAATCAAAACCATGAAAATAGCTGCGGCGAGGAGCGTAGCGCATCATGATGTTTGCCTGCTTCGATTCATTGAGTCAGGACCAAAAGGCAACATCACCTATAAGTCTATGAGGAGTAGTTTAGTGTCTATCCGAGAATAAGTATTGCCTTTCAATGCCCGTATGCAGACCAATCAATGGTGCAAAGGAGGGAGCCCGCATCTGTTTCAGATCGAAGCAAAGCGGCGAAGGCCAACTGTAAGGCGTGCCTTGCGGGATCACTCTGCGCCATCAGGATGCATAAAAACGGGTGTGGAAAGCATTGCTCTATAGCAAGGAAGCCAAGAAACCTGTGGATAAAACACGGGTTACCAGAAAACCGGCTTTACGGATAACCATCAAACCAGACAGGCTATGGGAATGATTACAGCAGTCCTCAATCAAAAAGGTGGCGTTGGAAAATCAACTCTGTCTACAAACTATGCAGCATGGTTGGCAAGATCAGGCGCCAACGCTCTACTTATTGATGCGGACCCACAAGCAACAGCCTCTACATGGGCAAGTTTGAGAACACAGCCTGACTTTCAAACCATTGCCCTGTCACGCGATAACATGGCAAGCGAGATCATGGCGCTCGCAAAAAATTATGATCATGTAGTGATCGACGGACCGCCCCGCGCAGAGAAACTGGCCCGTGCGATTATTATCGCGTCGGATTTGGTCGTGATCCCTATAGAGCCATCTGGCGAATCCAATTGGGCAGCAAGCGAGACTGTTGAGCAAATTGCTCAGGCAAAAATGATTAAAGAAAACCAAAAAGCCGTTTTTCTGATTACCCGGAAAATCGGCAATACGGTTTTAGGGCGAGAGATAAATGAAATGGCCACAGAGCACGAGACCCCCATTTTGCAAAATGCGGTCTATCAGCGTGTGGCCTTTGCGGAAAGCCTAACTATGGGCAAAACTATCTTTGAATGGTCACCAAATTCCCCCGCCGCGAGGGATATCGGAAAAATATCAACTGAAATCATGGAGATTTATGAGCAAGAAAACATTCCAGAACAGACCTGTGCCCAATCAGCCTAACTCGGAGGATGTGGCAAATTTCATCCAATCCGGTCCCGGCCTTGACCAGAAAAATAGTAAACCGGTTTCACGGGAAGCCGTGAAGCCAGCAATACGTATAAACGGTGATCTGGCTAAACGGAATGCCGGGAAACCAGATACCCAGAAAACCGATAACCCGGCTTTTGTGAATTTCACTGTTAAAATTCCGGCAGACCTGCACCGCCGCTTCAAAGCCTCATGCTCAATGCGCGGCGTAAAGATGGTCGATGAGATTACAGAGTTTTTGGACCAAAAATTAGGGTGCTGATTTTTCTGATTCGTTGTTCAATTTTAGAGGTTTTAGGTTTGTCAATTCTTGTTTCAAGCTAATGCTATAGTTATTTATCAAGGCTATAGTTATTTATCAAGAAGGAAGTGTTTTTGAAGCGGATCAAGAATGACGGGTCAAGATACTAACAACCAAACAAATCCCAAAAGAAAACGAACCGTATTAAATGAATTCTATTCTGGTTCGATTTTTGAAAAAATAAACGCAATTTCCAGTATCGGGGGCGTTGTGATTGCATTTGTTGCGCTTTGGGTGACTTTTCAAATTTCTGGGCTTGAGGGTTATTTTCAATCAGTGTTAGAGCCCAATTCAAAATTACAATTGAGTGATTTCAGCGACTTATGATTCTG
>CAYZLR010000195.1:0-3261 GCA_964479275.1 uncultured Caulobacterales bacterium | reverse complement strand
CACTCTCCCTTTTGTCACCCATAATGTCCATTTGCTTGCAAGTTTGGCTCGATCAAATTCTCTTTCTCCGAGCAACCGTGCATTCTTGCCCATTTTTGTTAACGCAGTCTTCTCGCGATTTGCACTTTCCAATCCATCTGCAAAAGAGACAGGATTGTCAGGTTCTATAACTATACCACATTTATATTCATCAATTAAATCCGCTAACCAACCTGGGTAGTTATTTAAAACGGGAATGCCTGCTGATAGGTAATCAAAAAATTTATTAGGTGATGTACCATAATAAAATGCTGGAACATTTGCCAGACACTGCATTCCTATATCAGCTGATTTTAATAAGCCAGCAAGTTTGTGTTTTGGTACTGGATTATGGAAAATAACATTGTCCAATTTTTCCTTCTCTGCCCGCGCCATTAACTCTGGTTTGAGCTTTCCATCTCCGATGAGAACAAATTTTATGCTTGTCTGGTTTCTTGATTTAAGTTCAACTGCTGCATCTAGCACCGATTCTAGTCCATTGGCCTGGCCGTGGGTTCCAGCAAACACAGCCATTAGATCGTTTTTGCCCACGCCAGCAGGCCGCCATGGTTTTTCAGTAGAATTAGCAAAAATATCTAAATCGCAACCATTTGGAATGGTCGCAATTTTTTCAGTTTTGATGCCGCGCTTTTTAATACCTTCTTTGATTCCAGGTGAAAGTGCTACACATCGATCAGCAGATTTGTAGGATGCCCATTCTAAAGCGCTCATAGCAAACAGAACCAAAGGGTTTTTAATAACACCCATGGCTTTTGGAAGCTCGGGCCATAAATCTCTTACTTCGAAAACAAAAGGTTTCCGGCGTAGCCATTTTGCAAAAATTCCAGGAATGCCTGCTGTTAAAGGTGTAGTTGTTGAAAAGATAAGATCATATTTATAGCTCATCACAATGCCTACACCTGAAAATGCAAACTTTAGAAATGACCATGTTCTACTAAGAAATCCATCTGCGTTTGAATATGATAAGTCAAACTCAATGATATTGATGCCTTTCACGACGCCTTGACGTTTGCCATTGGTGAATTCTTTCTCAATACCTGTAATGCCCGATTTCATGCTTCCGCATACCATCGTTACTTCATGGCCTAACTCAACTAGATGTTTAGCCAATTCATAGGAGCGTGTTCCAGTTGCACCTTTTGGTGTTGAAAAATGCTGGTGAAAATAAAGAATATGCATATTAAAAAGATAAACTCGTTCTGATCTTACATGGCTTATGTAGTTTAATCTCAATCACTGGTATTGTGTTTTTATGCAGATAATATTCAGATTGCTCTCCATCTATTAGAGATGGAATGATATTTAAATCTTCACATTGAAACTCAAGACAGAAGTCTTTTGAATAGATCATGTTATTTTTCATTTTCCACTTAAAGGGCGCTAGTCGCCATCTTAAACAGGCCTCTTGAAAGTCGCCAGATAGTATGTCTTCAACAACAAGCATATCGCCGCTTAGTTCAATGGAGCGGTTATGATAGTGCCCACGATTATTTTTGTATGCAGCTCTAGCATGAACGATAGAAGCGATTGTATTCACTTTGGCTACCTCTTGTGACTTAATCCAATCACGATAGAGAAAGCGGCTTATTTTTGGCATTTGTTCACGCCCGTCAAATTGAACTGTATTGTGGCCTTGTGTTCCATTGAAATACTGCATAAGCGCTGAGTCAGTATTATAACTATAACTGCCTGCATCTCTAAGAAGATTAATCTTATCTACCCATAAATCACAGTGAAGTAAATCGGATTGGCTTGGACGGAATTTGAAACGGGGGGACCGCAGATATGCCGTGACATTTTCTTTTCGTAATACATTGATGCCACCATCATCAAAGCTATGACTTTTCAATTCACCAAAATTTTCGCTAGGAAGTTTTATTCCAAGCCAATAAAGCGGTTGGTTAAATTCACCTTGTGCATTATATGCCCTCTTATTTTCAAATAGAGCAGATGCTAATTGGACGCAGGGTCTATAATCTCGGTAGTCAGATTGTGAGAGCGATAAAATACAAGTGCCATCATTAGCCCCAATGATTGGGGTATGTCCGGTTTCTTTATTTGTCATCTGTCTTAGCCACTGAGTAGCAGCTTTTAATCTGGATAAGCATTTTACACTAAACTCTGTAAGATCATGCTCTCTTCGCCAAAACTCGGCGAAACTATAGGTATCTAACATCATTCGATGATAGTTGACTGAATATTGGCTAAATGTTCCATCTTTAGCGATAAGTGTAACAGCTCGGTTTTCAAGCCATTTATGACCTAAGGCTCGCCATTTTGAGCCTTCTTTAATATCACCATTCAACTCCAAAAAATGACCACCAATAAAGAGAGCGGCAGCTTCTGAAGTGCCATGGTTGTTTGCTTGTCCAATAGCATAGGAAATTGTCGGCGCGATGCGCTCTAAGTGCAATTTGATCAGTTGTAATAAAGCGTCATTGGCTGTTTCAACTTGGCCTAAAATTTCGCAAGCTAAGATCATGTGCAAGACACGAATTGAACTTTCCTGACCACATTTCCAATTTGGTCCTAGGTAGGGTTGATTTTCCTGAGACCAATTTTTAAGCCAATTGTTGAGACGCCGCAATTCATTTTCATCACCCAGAGCAGCACGTTGTGCCATTGCAATTAGCCAATCAAACCTTGATGGTTCCCAAACGATCTTGATGTCTCCAACTTCATTGCTGAAATCAGAAATTTTCCACCATGAATTTGGATTAATTTCTTTGCTGTTTTCTAAAAGATTTGCTCGCCATGCCGGCGGTTCATTAGAGATTTTGACATTTTTGCCGAAGTAATTAAAATTGCCTCTTTGCCAGCTTTTACGAGCGACAAGTTTGCTCGAGGATTTACGGTTGTTTTTTTTATAAAAACTCCCACTAGGAGCCTTTGCTTTTAGCTTCAATACTGGGTGCAATCCCGTTTTCAATCCAATACGGTAAAGCGCTACCCTACAAATGTTATTTAACCCTAGGGCATGGTATGTTTTTATTTTACTATAAATACTCAAGTTTGGTTTCGCATGGTTTGAGCTGCTTCAATAGTAGCTTTTGAAACTTCAAAGAGTTCATCCGCTTTGATTGGCGTCGGTTCCCCATTTTTTATGGCTTCAACAAAAGCGCTGACGCATGCAGATTGTCCTTTATCTTGGCGTATAAGATTTTGCTTTTTAAAGCCTGGCCAATTAAATCCCTTCATTTTTATAAAATTATCGATCTGTAA
>CAYZLR010000194.1:0-3278 GCA_964479275.1 uncultured Caulobacterales bacterium | reverse complement strand
TCAAAAAGGAATCATTGTTCGGTGTGACTTGCAAATTTAATGGGGATAGCTCCTAGTTTTGAATCGGACTCTAAATGCCGGGCTTTTTCCGGTGGAGGTTATGATGGATCATCAAACACCATTTGCGAAGTTTACGAATCCAAATCTTCCGGCAGAAATAGCGCCTGCACCATCGATTGAAAAACTGGCAAACGCTTTCGAACTTGATGTAAGTGATATTGATAATAGCAATCATCGACCGCGATATTGTGACTCTGGCGGTGTTAATTATGTGTATGTCTGTGCAAGCTTGGAGGCTGTTCAGCGTGCAAACCTTAACCTTGGTGCGTATCATCAATTAAGACTTAGCGATACAGTGGGGGTTTATCTTTATTCCAACGGTGGTATTGATCCTGATACATCCTATCATAGCAGAATGTTTGCACCTAATGCAGGTATTGCAGAGGACCCTGCAACTGGCTCTGCGGCTGCTGGTTTTCCCGCTCAACTTCTTGCGGCAGACGCGTTGAAAGATGGTGCGCAATCTCTAAAAATAGAGCAGGGCTATGAAATGAGCCGCCCCAGCCAAATTGATCTCGATATTAAAACCAAAAATCAAACACTACAGTCTATCCGTATTGGCGGTCATGCCGAGCAGGTTATGACAGGCCATATATCCATTTGATTTTGCCATTAAAGTATCTCTGCATCAAATGGAGTTAAGGAGCTGCTTTTGGATATTGTTTCGTTGCATTTCGAGACGCTCATCCGATAGTCATTTGACCTGAGACTGATTTAAAGCCCCCCCACTTCAAATTGCAACGCGGAGGTGCTTTAAATCTTTTTTTCGCATTTATTGCAGTTCAACCGGTTCTCGCAGACACGCAAAATGCTTTACAGCCGAGCGGCAATAGCATTTTGATAGGCTATTATCCGTTTAGAGTTTGCGCCAAGATCAGATCTGCCCACCCGCGATTTTGATCGAATATCGACCTGGCTTTGGCTACCGTTACTACGCACACGAATAACAATATCATCAATAAAGCCAAACCAACGAGATTTAAAAGTGGCTTCTATTGTGCCCGTGGCCGGGTTTTGATCAAGAATTTCCCACCCCATGGATTTGGCAGTTTCGAGAGCTGCATTGTAAGTATCGTTAAAGGGCTGGTTAAATGATTGTGTTTTCAAATTGGGGTAAAGATCAGTTTGTATTTGACTTACGGTTTTGCCAGTCTTGCCAACTTGTATTGCACCCACATATTCCGGTGGATTTAAGCGTTCAAATTTTGCACCGGCGATGATTGTTGGCGGGTCGATCATATCGGTTGTAATATCATGGATGGGATGCTGCGCGCCAATCGAGCGCATTGAGAGCAGTGCGTAAAGTGTGGCACCAACGAATAGTACCGCCAGCATTGACGGCAAAATGATCCCCGATTTTTTGGCGATAAACGCATAAATAATACCGGCAAGGGAGAGTGCCGCTCCTGCCATCAGCACTGGTGCCCCTTTTTGCATGATCGTAAACCCTGTAAGCCAATCCCACAGGCCGATTTGCGAGAGAGGACCTGCAAAAATGACTACTAAGCTAATGAAAAGTGTGAGGAAGGCAATAAGCTTAAAAATAATGCCCATGAAGGATATCCTTTATTGATCAAAATAAGCGGAGTTTAGCTGAATGCATACTCCGATCGGAATAATAATAAGCGATGATAATTGATTATTCCTGGGTTTGAAATAGGTCCATCACAGCGCTTGTCATTCCTTCAACACCAGTTTTTAATGTCGGCTCAGGAACGGGTGCGAAAAACGGGGAATGGTTCGAGGCCGGGCGCGGTCCTTTACCCGTAAGGCTAAGAGCGTATTCTTCCGGGTCAGCACCTCCGAGCCAAAAAATAAAAGAGGGGATCTTTTCTTCAGTGCGGCTAAAATAAGCAAAATCTTCCCCACCCATCGTAGCAGGAAGAGAATATACTCGATCTTCCCCAAATCTGGATTTTAAACTCTTAGAAACCAGAGTGGAGAGTGTTGGATCATTATAGGTGGAGACAAGATTATCTTGTTCAATCAAAATTTCCGGATGTAAATCTTCTGGCAATCCAGCAGAAATAGCTTGCGCTTTCGCTGTGCGTTTAATGCCATCCAATAATTTATTCCGGACTTCATCTGTGTATGAGCGAACGGTAATTTTCAAGTGAGCTTTATCGGGAATAATATTATGCTTAAAGCCTGCTTGAAATGATCCGACGGTGATAACACCAGACTCCAAGGGGTCAATCTCGCGGGCAACAATGCTTTGTAGAGACGTCACAATTCTTGATCCAATTAAAATGGGGTCAACAGCCAGATGCGGACTAGCGCCATGGCCACCCACACCTTTGATGATAACATCGACAGTATCGACATTTGCGAGTGCGTATTCAGGCGTATAAGAAATATGCCCGGCTGGAATACCACCCGTCACGTGGAGTGCAACATTATAGTCCGGTGTGGGGATCCGTTTGAATAGGCCATCGTCAATCATCGCCAATGCCCCAAGGCCTAATTCTTCTGCGGGCTGACCAACCATTACTAGCGTACCAGACCATTCTTCTTTCATCGCAATCAAGCGCCGGGCCGTACCGATCATCACACTCATATGAACATCATGGCCACAAGCATGCATGACGGGCGCTTCTTGTCCTTTATGATCTGTACCAATTGCTTTTGAGGCGTAGGGTACACCCGTTCTTTCTAATAACGGCAATGCGTCCATATCCGCACGGACAAGAACAGTAGGGCCATCACCATTTTTGTAAACTGCAATAAGACCATAACCATCAACGCCATCGAGTACTTCTCCGACATCGGCTTTGGCTTTGTTTTTCGTCCATTTGCGCCCTATATTGGTGCTGACTTTAAATCCTAGGCCGGTGAGTTCTTCTGCAATCCGTTTTGAGCTCTTTGATTCTTTGAAAGAAAGTTCAGGATTTGCATGAAAATTTTTGTAAAGCGCTTCTACATATTGATAATCTTTTGCAACCGCTTTCGTTAAATCGTCGGCAAACGCATTGTTTGGTGCTAAGCAGAGTGTTGTTGCCCAAAATGCAACACCTATTGATTTTAACTTCATGGATTTGTCCTTTCTCTAAACTTTGTGACTTAGGAGAAGAGCCCCAACACTAATAAATTTGTATTCTTTGTATCACTTTTTATCATCAAGCGCTAAAAATGTATGCAGTCATCAATCAACATATTTTGAGCCCTTTAACAGGCTGCTGAAAAACGTTAGTTTTCGTAAGTTTCAAGGTTTGGCATTT
>CAYZLR010000193.1:0-3286 GCA_964479275.1 uncultured Caulobacterales bacterium | reverse complement strand
AGAATCATAAGTCGCTGAAATCACTCAATTGTAATTTTGAATTGGGCTCTTAGCCCGAACAGCAGCTTTTCTGCTTTTGAAGGATTCAAAATCAAGCTTTGCGATTGAAAATGAAAGCCCAGCACACACGCGTATACAACGTTGGGGTAAGGCTATCGGAGAAGCTGGCAAGAACCCGTTAGATGCTGAAGAGCTTCTGCGCTTACAAGGTATTGTAATGGGTGATGCTCGATTCATTAAGTTAGGATTCAGAGAAAAAGGTGGGTTCATCGGCGAACATGACCGGGAAACAAGGCTCCCACTCCCCGCACATATCAGTGCAAAGCATGAAGATCTGTCAGAAATCATTCGGGGTCTTATAGAGTTTGATACCCAGTTCGCCCAAGAGCTTGATCCCATAATATCTGCAGCGGTCCTTGCTTTTGGCTTCGTGAATATCCATCCCTTTGAAGATGGTAATGGGCGCGTTCACCGTTATCTTATTCATCATGCACTGGCTTCTCGTGGCTTCAGTCCGCCAGGCATCATTTTTCCAGTCTCTTCAGTTATCCTTGAGCGCATTGATGAGTATGCAAACATTCTTGAGCAATATTCAGGGGGCGTGTTACCTCTCATAGAGTGGGAACCAACGTCAGAAATGAATGTGCGCGTTCTCAATGAAACAGTCGATTACTATGCATACTTTGATGCAACTCATTACGCTGAGTTCTTATTTACGTGTGTAAAGCAGACAATAGAACATGACTTACCGGAAGAAGCGGAGTTTCTAGAACGTTATGATCGCTTCAAAACACAAATTGAAGCTCTAATAGAAATGCCCGCTTCTCTTATAGATTTACTGTTTAACTTCTTAAAGCAAAACAATGGAACACTATCGAGCCGTGCTCGGAGCAATGAGTTTGACGCTTTAACAGATGATGAAGCTCAGCAAATTGAAATCATCTATCAAGAAGTTTTTTCAGGTTAAATAAAAAACCGTCACCACCCTCGCTCAAGCCTCTGCTTATCCGGTGAAGATTTTGCGCGATAGACAAAGCCGTAAATCGCCGTTTGTTCGACTTCGTTTTGTTGTTAGGAATGTAGAATAGTTATTATTGCTGCGCCGGACAGTTTTGCGATCCGGGCATGATGTTAAAATAACGCTCTGCATTGCAAATTGTCGATAATCTAGCTACAGGTAATTCGCTTGGCTCATTTACATTGTCCAGCTCAGATTGTCTCTTGCAGTAACCATTAATGGTAGATGGAAGAAGTGCACTTCGTTCTATGCGACTAAGTTGATTCGAACGCCGAACAAGTTGAAACAAGTAATCTATTTGCGATCGCTCTAAAATTGCAATATTCGCACTCTCATCCATAGGCTCACGATCGCATATTGCTATTGCTTCTCTCGATAAAATCGTCAACGCCTCCATACCAGCTATCACACGATCATCTGTATCTTGATTAGACGTGTCGCCCGCAGCCAAAAGAATATCGTTGCGAATATCTGACTCCAAGCGCTGACGTGCTATTGTTCGCTCAAAATCATCCTCATTACTAGCATTCAATATACGTTCTGCTGTGCGTTGATCAGCGTCACGTAGTGTATCAATGAGCGCACGAAACCCTTCTTGCCGGATTTGAACTTCACCCTCACCAACATTCCTACCTACTTCAACCACTAAATAAGAAAAATCTCTAAATTCACACTTATTGTATTTTTTGATATCAAAAACTTCTTTTTCGGTCTTTTCTGCTTCGGTCTTTTCTGCTTCAGTCTCTTTCTTTTTGAGAGAGCACCCTTTTTTCATTAAAAGGCCAGTCTCTTTATTCAACTCAACGCGGCGATCCCAATGCTTGTTTCCTCGGCGATGTGGGTCTTTTATGAAAATATAATAACCAGGACGTAATTCTAAATGATTATCATTTCCTCCTGTCTGCGGACTGAACAGCATCGTCATTCTAAAAAATTTAGTATGATCTGGCTGAGAATTGATGAAGCTAGAACCAATTGTTTCTAGGACCCCTAGAGCCGGGGAGGCTGGTGCGTAAGCAATTGAACCTAGTGAAGATAGCTGACTAAGTAGCGCCTTTTCCTGCTCTGAGCTTGTGTCCAGCTCTGCGCCTTCAATTCGAAAAGCTAGAGGTCCACTAGGTCTTTTAACCGGTCCATAGATAGGGATATTTCTCAAATTGAGCTTTTGATGCCGGGTGACATCATCGGAGTAAAAAACAACTCTTCCATCAGCCTCAGGGCCAAAATCAAAGTCTCCAGTACCTGAGCCTGTAAACTCAAAAACACGCGCAACTATTGCTATTTCGCCTTTGACGCGTGGGGAACGCCCGCCAAAAATAGAGGCTCCCAAAAATGTCGACGCATATTGGCCAAATTCAGCTGGTGCCAGAGCATCTTCATCAAAGTTCCCAATGAATGCATTTACTAGATGAAATGAAACTAGGTCCCCTTCTAAAAAGGGGGTAGATTTATTTACTTTGTCTACAAAAATTGGATAAAGCTTAGAGTTCTCGTTATCATGAGTGGTCGAACTAGATGAATAAAATACATCTACCTCGCCTTGGTTTGACAAAGCGCAACTCGATATTAGTAGTACACATGCTAAATTAAATGCTTGAATGAAACGCATAATCCCCCCACTAAAAAAATTTAGAGGATTTATTGCTCATTATTTAGACAATCACAATCTAATAAAATATCTCCTAGTCCATGTATGAGGTAAGACAGATAACGCTGGATTAAGTTAGTCTTTTGATTAATTTGCCCTTTTCATGATTTGCTTTTCATCATATTTATCACCATCACATTTTTGTTATTATAATGGAGACCTACTATATTTAGCATGATGCTTTTCTCGTTTGACGCCGCAAGAAAATACAGCTTGTTTATCATTTTTAAGAATAGATATACATGCATGTTGTTTTTCTATTTCAGCTTTTGCAATTTTAATACGAGATATGATTTGAGTTCGTGCCTTAAGCTGCTTCTGCCTTAAGTCGTCCCTCTCAATTGCATCACGCCGCAAACTTTCTTGATGGGAGTACTTATTATCAAGACTTAGTTTTTTATGTACTCCGGTCATACGATCCCACAGACCTTTTAGGCCTTTGCGGTAACATGATTGTCGTTGTTTCAATTCTCGTTGAGTGCGAACTTGTTGGATTTCTCGCAATTGCTCTCGTTCTTCTCTCTGTTTACTGATTAAGTTTTGTCTCTTGATGAGAAGTGGGTTCAGTCGCTCTTTTTTCTGTTTTTGCAGGTTGTCCATATAGCTGTTGAAGCGCTCTG
>CAYZLR010000192.1:0-3305 GCA_964479275.1 uncultured Caulobacterales bacterium | reverse complement strand
AGTTTGGAGAAAGTGTGGGTTTTTGAAATTTGCCGTAAAGGCCAGTGTCTTACTTTAGGCGATTTTAAGCCGCTCGTTTAATGTCTGATTTTCGGGCAAAAGCGGACATGCGTTAGATACTTTTTAGTGCTTTAAGAGCTGCTTCTGCCTGCGAATATCCAAGGGTAATCATAATTAATAGGCTTTTCTGCTCAGTTAGTGTTCATAATCGAGCAAGTATTGCATTATGCTTAAGGAGCTAAGGGTAAATGCCATCACAAATATAGTTTCCATCAATCAATGGGTTTTAGATAATTTGCGTCTGGAAAAAACCGACAATGATTTCATTTTAGACTTCGTGATTTTTATAACGCACCTCGGTGATGGCCAAACGCTTATAATGTTTGCCTTATGTTTTTTGAGCGTCCTTATATCCCAAAAACATTATAAAGCTTCAGCTTTATGGTGCCTTGCCGTAGCTACATCATTTGTCGTTTCGGCTGGTTTAAAGCTGAGTTTTGACAAAGCCCGCCCGGATGAAATCTATCATCTTGTACATGCGTCCAGCCCAGCCTTCCCTAGCGGACATGCTTTACGGTCAACTGTTGTATATATTTTGGCTGCGATCTTTATTTCAATGGTTTTCAAAATTAAGTCGGGCCGAAAGTGTGTTCTTTTAGGGGCTTGTCTTCTTGCTTTTTCGATAGGGTTGAGCCGGATATTGCTTGGTGTGCATTGGTTTGTGGACGTCATGGCGGGGTGGGGAATGGGCCTCTTATTATGTGGAATTTTTTATGCCGCCTTGGCCTGGCTCCATAGCGCACGTAATGTTCATTTTACGTCTGCCGCTTATTGAGATATAATTATCAGGACGGAGTTTTTATGAAAAGCATTCTTCTATCAGCGGCAATAATCACTACATTAGCAGCTTGCGCAACGAAAGAAAAAGGATACGGGCCAGCCTATGGGACTGAATTTGGATTTAAAAACACCAAAATTCAACATGACCGTTTTCGCGTTAGCTATACAAGCCGTGACGGCTATGAAGCCAGAGACTTTGCCCTGCTTCGCGCAGCGCAAATCGCTGAGATTGAAGGCTATAGTCATTTTAAAATTATAGATGGTCAATCATATGATAACGGCCCAGGCCCGCTAGTGGGAGGTAACATAGGCATTGGAACTGGAGTTGGGGGTAAAGTCAGAGGGTATGCGGATGTGGGCGTTGAAGATGTTGCGCGGGCCATCGAAGGTAGCAAAGCAACAGAAACAATTGAAATAATCCTTTTAAGCCATGGCGACAAAAATGACCTTAGTGTCTATGATGTGCAAAGCGTAATTAAAAGCATTCAGCCCCCTGCGACTGTTACGACCCCTTAATATCCATATTAGGCGCGCACGCAATGGAACGTTACCGAGATAAGACCAAGGTCGCAGGTGATAAAAGTAAAGTCTGTTTAGCGATTTTAGCGATCATTTTCATGGCCAAAAATTTATGTCTTTCAAAGTGAGAAAGCCACAAGACATTTAATCGTCAATTTCCAATTCCGTTGCCAAGAACGTACCATCTTCCAAGATAATGCCTTCCGCTTCAACGATATCACCGATCATGAGTTGCGCGAAAAACGCCGCCGCCGAAGAATTATCATCATCACTTTCAAACTCGGTCTCAGCATTGGTTTCGATGGTCACGCCCAGGATAACCAGACTATCTGTGCCGATGAACTCAACAGGACCCTCAATGTCGAATTCATCCCCATCTTCTTCATCGTCATCTTCAAGTTCAATATTTGAAGCGAAAATCGTCATATCCGCGCGCTCAAACCCCGTAACTTCAACAAAGTCACCGACTTGAATGGCAGCAAAGTTAAACATAGCATCATCGGATTCAGAGCGGTCATCAAAACGCGTGGATTGATCAGCAAAGATGGTAACACCGAGCACCGTAATTGTTCCTGCCTCTGCATCGACGGCCTCGACTCGGCCCTCGATTTCGAATTCAGATTCTGACTCGCATTCCACCTCTTCTGCGATCAACACGCCATCTGCGTTAAATTCGCCTTCTACTTCGACTTGTAAATCCAAACCCAAATCAGAGGATCGGCACTCTTCAAATTCTGCGTTACTGGCATCAACGGCAATGGTCCCAACTGTAAAGTCAGCGGGCGACACAAATGCCGTGATGGTTCCAAAAATTTCGGCCTCATCTTCGTCGTCAACGTCCAGATCGTCTTCTTCATTTTCAACTTCATCCGCAATGAGAACATCCCCGTCAAAAGCTGAGCCTTCAACTTCGACAAGGTTACCATTGGCGAGCGCTTCGCCTTCAAAATCCTCAAGTTCTGCAGTGGAAAAATCAATCACCAGACTCCCAAATTGGAAGGTCATTGCGCCTGCATTCAAATTCGAAACAACACCCGTTAGTTCAAATTCTTCATCCGTGCCATCTTCAAGTTCGATCTGGCTCGCAATGAGATTACCAGCACTGTCTAGATTACCGCTGACTTCGACAAAATTCCCTACTGCAAGACCTTCTATTGAGGCTGGGGAAATATCATCATCAAAACTAGTCGTGCCGAGAATAAAAACAGTTTGGCCGAGAGCAACGAATGAATTTTCTTCGATGTTAATGCTGGTAATTGGCCCTTCTAATTCGCTGTCATATTGAACCTGATCTGCGCGGCGATTACCGTTATTATCGGTCGATGTTTTTAAAGTAACAATCTGTCCAACTCTCAAATCATCCTGTGAGCCTGCCTCATCATTGATGATAAAACTTGCGCCATCCGTTTCGTAGCGTTCCCCATTAACGATGATACTTCCAAAACCTGCAATCGGGCCCGTCACAAAGCCTGAACTGGAGCTTGAGACTGGCATCGGCGGCGTAACCGCTATTGATGATGTCGAATCAGAGCTTGATCCTCCGCCTCCGCAGCTGATGAGAGCCAATGCGCTCACGCTCATAATTAAGGTCTTTGCGGTCGAGAAATTCGTCATGTCATATACTTTTAGGTGCACTCAAAATCTCATTTACTCCTAAGAGCGTCTCATAAAATAAGAGCGTCTCATAAAACAAGTGAATGATAGCTGAACTCGGGGCCAAAAGCGTCTACTGGAAAACCTGGATGGATTGTGAGCGTCCTTCTTTGGGCGTTTGAAGTCGTTCGTTTTAAGCTCGGTTCGGACGTGCCGTTTCAATGCATCCCCCTGCGGCAAACCCACACCTCACGTCCTTCCCCATTGAGCCGAACCGCCCTTCCCGCTAGGTGCAATTCACATGAGCGCCGAACTCGGACATATCGCCCTTATCCTCGCCTTTTGCGTGTCGC
>CAYZLR010000191.1:0-3355 GCA_964479275.1 uncultured Caulobacterales bacterium | reverse complement strand
CAACCAGCCAAAATAATATAATCATCAATGGTACAAGCATAAACTAATTCCTCTTCATCAAAACCGATGGGGTATAATAGAAAAACACAAGGTACTGTGATAGTATCATGATTATGCTTCAACTATGGCGATATTTGAACGATTTTAAGAGGCTTGTGTTACGTCTGATATGATCTTATCGCCGACACCAATGAATACTATTTTGGTTAAACCAAATGTCTCTTCGCTATAATTTTGTGTTAGCTCATTCAAATAACTCGAAATTGGTCGACTAATATCACTTTGGGGCAAAACATTTAATATCAAGTTCAGCCAATCCTTTTTTGGACGGTATCCATCGAGCACACCAAATTTCCCTCTATCTTTTAGTAGGTCCAATGAAAGCCGCATTATGGACTGCCATTCAGGCATAACTGAAAAAGATAATTCTCCAATCACGTGGTCAAAAGCTACATCTTTACCAATATAGTCTTTGATAAGTTGAGATGAAATATCCCGTGCATCAGCATGGATGAGATGAACATTTTTCCATTCATTCTGTTGAACTTTTTTGTCAGCTTGGGATAGCATATTTTTGGAAGCGTCAAGACCAACTAGCATACCTCGCTCACCAATTCTGTCCTGAATTAAATGAAATAGGAGACCCGTACCACACCCGACCAGGAAAACACTGTCGCCGGACTGCATACCCAATTTATCTATTAGGGCTTTACGCGGCTTTTGATAAGTTCGCGTAGAAAAATTATCATAAACTTTTGCGATAAAATTATACCATCTCGACATATCTTAAGACCTTAATACAAGCAGGAAACTGGCCACAGGACTTTCACCCCTGGATGTAGTTAGTCCTTGTTTTAGCCTTTATCCATACCTCTAATCTGTTCGCGCATCTTCGCGGGGGATATAGTCTGCCCAAACCACGTATATTGATTATCGAGCTTCGGAATGGCGCGTCCTGATATAATCCAAAGAGGTTCATCTGTGCTGGCTATATCGCGTGTTTTAGCCTTATAAGCCCGGTTGGAGATAAACAGATACCAGTCCTCTCTGTCAGCAAAGCTATAATCAAACCCCGGCAAGAGGAAGTGTTCACTCCCTACCTTGACATGATGACCGTCCCCATCTTCCCCGCTTTGAAACCTAACCTTGAATGTTTCGCCAGCCTGCAGCCTTCCTTTAACCCTCTCTTTGACTTCAAAAGTCACGGTTGATCTATAGCCATCCTCTCTGTCATCATTTGTATCAATATCAACGGGCTTGGCCGTAACAATCGCTTCAGCATAAATGGCATCGCGCAAATTTCGGCTACCCGTATTGGGTTCAAGCCGGCCACTAAGCGGGCCGAATCCAAGACTTTCCAATCGTTTAATTTCTTCAAGGTCTGTAAGTCCGTAACTCAGTAAAGTCACAACCGCTCTATCAACCCTATGATAGTCCGCCTTCGGAAATTTGCTTTCAGCGTATTCCAATATTTCTTTATATTCTGAGCGTTGCTGCAATTCATAACGGTCCAAAAAAGTGGTCGGGCCAAAATAGGCAAGGTTCATAGTTTGATGCTCTATTGGTATCTCGTAATACTCAGGCCAGTCCTTGCCCAAAGAGGCTTTAAGTCTCGATAGCGGTTTTAAGTCCGTAATATTATCTATGGAAATTGACCCATTGAACCAACCGAATTGGATATCGGCGCTATTGCCTAAATGTTCTTTCAAATAAGCAATGTCTTTATCAGCATCGGCCAATGATTTCGAAGTGCTTTGCATATGGACATAATCTATGAGGTGGGAGGGAATGAGGCTGGCCTTATCCACTTCACCTTTGACGAAAATAGACGCGGCTGGCGGAGAGTATTTTCCATATCCAGCAGAAAGAGCGGAAAAGCTAGACGGGAAACGCGGAAATACCCCCGCTATGACACCCCTCCGCGTCTCTTTTAGCTCTAGGACTAAGTCAGCTAGCTCTTTGGATATTTTGTCTTCCTGCCTAACTTGAACAAGCGCCTCTTCACGCGATATATTAAATGTTGTCATAAGGTGTTTTACGTTAGTCTCTGTCCTTAATTTTTGCACTTCTGCCAGGCTGGTAACGCTTTCAACCATGACATAGGGCCCCGGACAGGCTCCATCTGTTTCATCAGCGACTAGGGCCCAAAGCTCAGGCTTAGTATTAGTCCCATTAACTTGTTTAATAAGACCCGGCTGTAGTCCTGAAATAACAATATCTTCGCCCTCAAAAAGAGTTGGGCCATTATAGCGAGACATAACCCCGACACGATCAGGGTCGGTTAAATCAGGCGCATGGTATTTTTGCCAGAGTATGGTCTTCGTAGTAGATTTATCTTCAAAGGCCAGACAGCCTTCCACTAATCGCAATGTACCCGTTATGTCGCGAACGCCCGCATCGGTCTGAACATCAAATTCGCGCCGATGACGATATTGCGGAAAAGCTTTAAGGCGCTCATGAGAGATCGCGGGTCCAGGTATAGGACGCGGCAAAGGCCGCGGAGTTGTGAACCTCACCCATTCAGGCAAATCAATTTCGCCTTTAGCGGCTTGGTCTCGGATATAGTCTTCTTTGTCAACTGAGAGCTTAACCAGAAATGTGCCTGTTTTATGATCTCTGTTAGCCGAGTGATATGGAATGTCGAGTTTTTCAAGCATCGCCATAATACGGTAAAAATTACGGTCTATAGTTCTTTCATCCGTTCCTTGAATGTCGACCGGAAAAAATATTGGATCGTCCGTGTATTTAGCTAAGGTTTTTTTTGCGTCCTTGGTAAAGGCCACAGCTAGACCGTATTCTGGTGTATGCTGTATCCAGTGACCTGCAAAACTATCCCTCTCTTCATGCTTAATCCAAGTAATAAGCTCCTGTACCATTTTTCCTGTTTCGCCCGTGTACCATTCGCCTTGCAAGGCCAGTCTTCTACGCGCCTCCTCATGAGACACGCAAAACTCTCGGGCATAAAAATCATAATCTGGCCGGTTCGGTGAAGTGGGCTTGAGAATGCCTTTAATGGTCGCATTATCCATATCAGGACAGTGCTTGCGTATTGCCTCATAACCTTCGGGCAAATCTTCTTTGGCGTTTTCAACGCTGGCAACTATTTTTTTAGATTCAGCCGACGTTTGTTGTGTTGCTTGCTCAGCATCAGACGGCCCATCCTGACAGGCTGTTAATAAGATAAGAAACACGAAATTGATAAAACGATGCATCATGCAAATGAAGATAGCATACTAACTATTTTCAACAAAATAGGGAAAAAGAATAAGTTAGCTTCTACAATATAGCCAAAACTCGAATGTCTTTATTTGGGCGATATTACCATATCTACAAACATTACCAGCGTCCTTCTTTG
>CAYZLR010000190.1:0-3376 GCA_964479275.1 uncultured Caulobacterales bacterium | reverse complement strand
ATGATGCGCCTCGTTAAACGCGGGCTAATGTTCGGCAATTTGGTCGAGATTTCTTCGCCTGCCTTAGTGGCACGTTACAATCGGGCTTTGAAACATTTAATTAGTAAAGAAACTGAGCTCACTGAGTTCCATATTGATATTTCAGGTTATTCCCCTGAGATTGGCCAAGAATTTGAAGACATTCTCTACTTAAACCCTAAGGGCTGTAATCAGATGTTTATCCTGCTCAGCACTGACCAAAAAACAGCCCCGCTGCTGAACAGTAAATTTTCAACCTCGCGCTCTATTCTGCACCATTATATTGAAGAGAATGAAGACGAGTTATTTGCCCTGACGGCGCGCGAAGCTGTGGCAGGCGAGCTTATGAATTCCATTTTTGAAGTGAATTCGCCCAGTGACCTTCTCAACATTAATCAAATTGATATTGATGCTGACACTATCCAAGCCCATGTCAAGGAAGCTAAAGTCCTACAAGACCAAATAGATAAGTTCATGACCAAGGATGATGCGTGGTGGGATGATGTTCTGATTGCGCAAATGATTGAACTGGCCAAACGCACTGGCAATATTCAAAGTAACCCCGTCAAGCTACACTCTGAGAGCTACACACAAGGAAATTATTATACGACCCATTTTGGCGGGATTTATATTTTCCGGGATGTGGAAACTCCAACGATTATCGCCCGCAATCCCATAGAGGGTCTTGAAGACCTTGATGATTATAATGTTCTGACCTTTGAGGATCGAGAGGCCATTGCAGAATGGCTACGTGATGAGGAATTAAGCCAACTCATTGTTCAAGCTAAAGATCAAGCCACATCCAGTGTTATCCGCCAGAAAATGGATTTCATCCTTATCGCCATTGCCGCAAATGATGGACATAATTTGGATAATCTTACCCGCCAAAATTTACGTCAATTCGAACGCGCCTATTCAGGTGACCTGCCTGCTGAATTCCACGGCCTTATGGCGGTCTGGCGATGGGCTATACTTGATGGGCGTGTCCCCCGTTTGGGACCTCAGCACCCTGCCTTCTTTTATGCGCTGCGCTCAAGTCAACACAAAGACCGCGACCTTGTGAACATGCTACTCTCCGATCTCTCCCCTCTTGATTTTCGGCAAATGTTTATTTGTCACAAAGACGCTTTTTACGACGCTTACAGAGGGTGGTCAGATACTAAAAAAGACTATGTCGCACGGTTCCTGTCCGAAGAATATGCTATGGATAAGGTTGGCGCCCGAGAAGCTCTCTTTGGGTCTGAACCAAAAATGGAAGACCGTGAAACGCCAAAATCTGACCCTAAGCCCCGACGAAAAAAAAGACATATCAGCCCCTGGGGTACACCCGTTAAAAAGGCCGGAGTTTCCCATAAAAAGCACTATGACAAAGATGAGGACTTTCGAGAGATCTATAAAGAATATCGCAGAAAAAATTACCGCAAGAAAAAGAGAGATGACTAATGATTGGCTGGGTACGCAATATCATCATTATTATATTTGTTCTTAGTGCTATCTATGCTGTGTTATCTGTGTCGGGCCGTTTTAAACAACGCAAACGATTACAGAGTGAATATAAAGCAACAAACCCATCAGAAGATAAAGACGACTATATAGCCAAAGGGCTGACGAAATATGACCGCTCTATGCGGCCAAAACTTTTTCTGTTTGTTTACATCATTCCAATCCTTGTGATTGGAACCCTCATTTATCTCGCGCAATATACTTAAGAGCCGCGAAAGGAGAACGCTATGAAATGGTTTAAACGAATTTTAGGTCTTATACTTCTCCTGACAGCAGGCGTGTTAATCCATTATTATCTGCCACAACGCGATATCGTCAAAATCGTGGATACAGACGTTAAACGCATGGATATCGGGAAAGGGTCTCCCTTTTGGGATCGTCAAGATGCGGGAACAGAAAACCGGACTTCACGCGATGTGCGTTTCATTTCAACAATTAAAGCCAATGGTAAAACTATGGTTTACCGTAATGAAGATACGGGTTGGTCATTCCCTTTTTACTTGAAATTCGATAGTAGTGATCTTTCCGCCAAGGCCCAAGATATGGCGAACCAAGACGAGGAGACTTGGGTTGCTGTTTCTCATTATGGCTGGCGTATCAGACTGTTTTCTATCTTCCCCAACGCCACAAAAATTAAACGCGTCGCCGGGCCGGATACATTTCTAATCCCGTGGTTCAATATCGCCTTTATATTAGTTTTAGCCTTTATCTTCTTCTCCATTTGGCGAGCTATCCGCCGTTGGAAGAAAAAAAATGTTGACCCTGTCACAGATAAAATAGGTGAAGAACTCAGTGAAGCTGCTGAAGCCGCGCAAGACCAAATTGAAAAACAAGGCTCAGCCATAAGCCGCTTTTTCACCCGCTGGTTCGGGTCTACGAAGAAAAAATAAATTCAGAGAATTTGGTGGTGTGTCTAGTTGCAGGTTCACCTTCATTAGCTATAAAGCCCCTTTACTTGGGTTTTAATTCTTAAAAGACGGTCTTGCCCTGTGATGAAAAGTGTAGAGCCATCTTCTCCAAAGGTGCAATTTGAGCACGCCCGTCCTGTATTGAGGCGGCCCAGCACATCTCCTGAGGGATGAATAACATATATGCCCGTTGGACCAGAGGTGAAAACATACCCGTCTTTTGTCACGGCCATACCGTCAGGCAATCCTGGACCGTCTGCCATATATTTCTTGGCATCGAACCATATAGAATCTTGAGTCATATCATTTAAGTTTATGCGGCGAATAAGAGGTGCATCGGCATCTGATTGACTAACATACAACCACGCTTCGTCTGGTGAAAGCGCGATGCCATTAGGGAAGGTCATATCAGACACTATCCGATCTATATTTTTATCAGAGCTCAATTTATAAACGCCATTGACTGACATTTCTTTGAGGGGTGAGTTATCTAATCCGTCAAGGCCATAAGGTGGATCGGTGAAATAAAGAGTCCCATTTGAAGACTGTACAACATCATTAGGGCTATTGAATCTTTTTTGCTCAAAACTATTCACTAATGAGTTGCGTTTTAGCGTTTCTAAATTCATTAGCTCAACGGCGCGGCGGCCATGATTACAAATTATCAACTCACCCGTCTTTGTGTAAAGTAAACCATTGGCCCCCGGTTCACGAAAACCTTTTGCCTTTGCAGGCTCTATCCCTGAAGGCTCTTGGAAGGTTGAAACAGATTTATCCCTTGACCATCTATAGGCTTTGTTTTCAGGAACATCTGTAAAGTATAGACATTGCCGTTTCTTATCCCAAGCCGGACCCTCAAGCCATTTATGTCCTGTCGATAATGTTTCAGCGGTTTCTTCATCAGAAATGACATCATGCAAGCGCGCATCAAAAACTTCAATTTTGAT
>CAYZLR010000189.1:0-3397 GCA_964479275.1 uncultured Caulobacterales bacterium | reverse complement strand
AGGCACGCGAAACGAAGCAACAGCGGAAACGCGACACGCGGCGCAAGGTGATCCTCGGCGGGGCGCTCATTGAACTTGCCGACCGCGATCAACCTGCCTGCTCCGTGATGCACCGACTGATCAGCAATCTCTCTCGCGAACAGGATCGGAAGATGTTCGATCCGCGCGAAGCTCTCCCCACAAAAGACGAAAGCGGAAATCGAAATGAGCGAACCGAAACTGCCCCCAATGGCCAATCTCATGAAACCGAGGGAGGCGCGCAACATGAATGATCAAGCCGCACAAAAAGTCATCGCTGCTATCGAGCGGCTCTCAAACCGGATCGCAAAGTTGGATGAGACGAGCGTTGAATCCGCAGCCATCGCGAACGAAGCGCGCCGTGCGGCTATGGATGCCGCTGAAGCCACAGATGCGACACGAACGGCGGATCGTCTCGCTGCTCATGTGAAACCGTTGCTGAGTAGGTTCGATGACCAGTTCGACAGTAAAATGGACACGCTCAACCAGAACATTCATTCGTTCTTCAGCGAAACGCAGATGAACGTAAATCGGATGAAATCAGCTTCTCGTGATGCCATTGCTGCTGCAGCAGAACATCGCGAGCAAAGCAAAAACCTCCTCATCGCTTTTGGCGCGATTGGATTTCTTGTTTTTGTAATTTCGCTGCTGTCTGCTTGGATTTTCCGCGAACCTTTTCTTATCAGCGAATGGGGATGTGCAGTGATTGGTGGAGAGCACCAAGTTAGCGCCCTCGGCAATTACTGCATGATCAACGCTTGGTGAGGTGGAGGAAATCAATGGCAACAGAAGAATTTCAGCTTTGTTTGTAATGAGAAGCCAGATACCGCTTTTAAGTTGAGAAAAAATCTGAGCACACTGTTTTGAAAATATTGATCGAAACTGTGGTGCGCCATACCGCACCATCAAGGGACTAAAATGGAAACCAATCTTCAGGGTCGTATTCGCAACTTGTCGTTGCCGAAAAAGAACGGCTTGATTCCTTTGTTCGAAGCTGTCGTGAATTCGATTCATGCGATTGAGGAGAAGTCTCTTGAAAGCAATTCAAACCCGAGTCTCGGAAAAATTCGGGTTCGAATTATACGAAGCTCAGAACAAGACGAGTTTGATCTTACGCCTGGGCGGCGAGCAGAAAAAGCCATCAGGGGTTTCGAGGTCATCGACGACGGAATTGGTTTCACTGAAAACAACTGGGGTAGCTTCAACCAGCTCGACCACACACTAAAAGTCGAGAAAGGGTGTCGGGGTGTAGGTCGCCTAACTTGGCTGAAGGCATTTCAGGAAGTACGCGTTCGAAGTATTTTTTCTGATGGTGAACAACTCCGAAAGCGGAAATTTACGTTCTCAGCGGATAGGGAAATCGACGGCGGAAAAAAGCCAACGCTTGCCGACAAAACTTCGGAAACTGAAACAGTCGTCGCGCTCCATGGGTTTCGGCAAAAGTATGCTCAATCCGTTGAAAAAACCGCCGACGCGATTGCGCTGCGATTGCTGGAACATACCCTGTGGTATTTTGTCCGTTCGGGCGGCGTTCCTAGCATTATAATTGAAGACGAGAACTCCGATAACGATATCGATTTAAATGACCTATTCGATCAACACATGAGGGCTGAATCGGCCCATAAAACGTTCGAAGTAAAGGGAGAAAAATTTGACGTCACACATGTCAAATTTCGACTCCCTGCGGATAGGAAGCACGTAATCGCATATTGTGCGGGTCATCGTCTTGTCATCGAAGAAGCTATTCAGAATGTGTCGGGCCTGACAGCCAGTGTCGCCGACGACGAGGGCCCTTTCCGCTACGCTGGATACATTGTCAGCGAATTTTTAGATCAACGCGTCTACGGTGAACGAACGGGCTTTGACATTGAAGATGAAGTGCATGGCCTGTTCGTCGAAACCGAGATTTCGCGACAAGATATCCGCGAAGCCGCTGAACCGCTGATAATAGATTTTTTGGGTGATGCGCTCGACAGCAATATTGCAAGAGGCAAAGCCCGCCTAACCGAGTTTGTCACTGGCAAAGCGCCTCAGTATTTGCCAATTGTCAAGGCAATGGAAGCGGAGAAACTCTTTGTCGATCCCTCGACGCCTGATGCACAGCTCGACAAAGTTTTACACAGCGCAAAATATAAGATCGAGCAAACCCTACTTGAAGAAGGTAGTAGGCTGCTTCAACCTGACTTGTCCGATAGCGTCGAAAGCTACACACAGAGAGTATCTCAGTACCTCGAGAAATTGCAGACGATCAAACAGTCCGATCTTGCATCATACGTGACGCATCGGCGGGTCGTACTAGACTTCCTAAAATCAGCATTGTCCTCACGAGAAGACGGCAGTTTTGAGCGAGAGGAGGTAGTTCACAATCTCATTATGCCAATGGGTACGACCAGCGAAGATTTCGCCTACATGCGAGGCAGCAATCTTTGGCTGGTGAATGAGCGACTTGCATTTCACCAGCATTACCTTGGTTCAGACAAATCGCTTTCTTCAAATACTTCGACTGGAGCGAAAGGCGGAAAGGAACCGGACATTGCCGCGCTGAATCTCTACGATAATCCACATATTTTTTCTGACACGGATAACCCTCCACAAGCGACGATTACAATCGTTGAGCTCAAGAAGCCTATGAAGGGTGGATACTCTGCCGGTGAAGACAAAGACCCAATCGAGCAAGCCATTGGCTATCTTCGGCGTATTCGGTCCGGTGGTGTCCTTAGTAAGACTGGAAGGCCGCTCGCCAACGCGGGTGAGCTGCCGGGCTATATCTATGTCTTGGCTGATCTCACCAAGAGTATGCGAGAAAGGTGTGAGTACGCCACGTTAAACGAAGCCCCAGATGGTCTTAGCTATTTTGGTTGGAATGGGAGCAAGAACATCAAGGCGTATATTGAGGTGATAGATTTCGATGGCCTTCTCGGGGCGGCAACCCAACGAAACGCAGCTTTCTTCGAGACTCTCGGTCTTCCAACTGGCCGATGAGTTGTTGGTCATAAACGACCGCGCGCTGGTCCATTCTCAACTCGATATTGTTCACATTTTGTTCTATAATTGAATCCTTGATTTTGATGGGGATTCGGAAGGGGCAAACGGGACATGGGGACAACGAAAGACAGAGAAACTGGCGGTAACACGAAGCATGAAATCCGCCGTTCCAAGTTTGATGCTCTGCCCCCGAATCTGAGTCCGGTTGGTCTGCGTCGTGAAGCTGCGGCGGCATATTGGAGCATCTCACCCTCGGCTTTTGACAAGTTGGTTTCGCGCGGTTTCGCACCCAAACCAATTCCGAATTTACCGATAGGAATTCGCCTTTGGGACCGTCGCCAACTTGACGAACGATTCAGTGAACTGTCAGGCTTCCGATTCACGCTCGCGACTG
>CAYZLR010000188.1:0-3462 GCA_964479275.1 uncultured Caulobacterales bacterium | reverse complement strand
TACCTCGCCATGTGTCAACTTGCTTCTGCACGCATCATCATGCGTAATTTATGAGTCTAGCTCCTAGTTTTTGACAACCGGAACACAGTTTACACTTGGAGCATGTTTACACTGGGCACAGGAGTATCCGCCACACAGAAAGCCGATTTGCAAACGGTCGGAGTCTAATGCCCGGACAGACAATGAGTGACTAAGAAAACC
Organism: uncultured Caulobacterales bacterium; assembly: GCA_964479275.1. Taxonomy (GTDB): domain Bacteria; phylum Pseudomonadota; class Alphaproteobacteria; order Caulobacterales; family Parvularculaceae; genus CALLPQ01. The sequence goes on along the minus strand of CAYZLR010000188.1, from coordinate 3,261 downwards.
ATAAGATCATAGCACCCTGCCTTTAGCACAAGTAAGAAAAAACCGTCACTATATCCATAAAGGATTCTAATAAAATCAGCTTGGCCTTAGATCAAAAAGCTGCTTTAATTCATTTATATACGCCTGATCACTTCAAAAACTGAACTCCTGAAAATACCATATGTCAAAACACGACCCCGAGATGCACGCACAAACCAACCCTGATTTGGTATTGTCACACCAAGAGCAAAGGCAACAATTACGAGAACGGTTTTCAGCAGTTCGTCAAAACAGTTTAAACCTCTCTCAACCATTATCAGTTGAGGATTGGATGCTTCAATCAATGGAGGATGCTAGCCCGGTTAAATGGCACCTGGCCCATGTGACCTGGTTTTTTGAAACTTTTATTTTACTGCCCCACGCCGACTCCTACAAGGTTTTCAATACCGAGTTCGGTTATCTTTTTAACTCCTACTATCAACAAATAGGGCAAATGCATGCTCGCCCACAACGCGGCCTGCTTTCAAGACCAAGCGCACAAGAGGTTTTGCTCTATCGTGATTATGTCGATCAGCGTATGATGGTTTTTCTGGATCAAGCAACAGAAAAACAATTTTCCAAAATAGCGAATTTGGTGGCTATTGGGTGCGCACATGAAGAACAACATCAAGAATTAATACAGACAGATATCCTGCACAGTTTATCAAAAAACGTAATTCTACCAGCTGCCTATTCAGTAAAGGGAATAAAATCAGATTTAAAAAACGACGAAACCGATAATTCAGCAAGTGACTTATCTTGGATCGCTTTTGAGGGGGGATTGGTGGAGACCGGGGCCAGTGGAGATGAATTTTCTTTCGATAATGAACTGCCTCGTCATCAATATTACTTAAATCCATATGAGCTCTCTTCTCGCCCGATAAATAACCGCGAATATCTTGAATTCATGGAAGATGGCGGATACCATGATGCTGGACCATGGCTATCTGATGGCTGGGCGATGGTACGAGAACAAGGCTGGCAATCCCCTCTCTATTGGCGAAAAGCCGATGACGGTCAATATTATCAATATACATTGTTTGGCGAGCAGCCCCTTGATCTCGATGCGCCGGTCCGGCATGTATCATATTATGAAGCGGCGGCCTATGCAGCATGGTCTGGTGTATTCTTACCGAGCGAAACAGAGTGGGAAGTGGCGGCTTCGCAGTTGCCAGTTGAGGGACAATTTCTAAAAAATGGAACACCGGCGCTCTGCCGCACACAAATTCAAAAAAAGCCGAGTTTACAACATATGTTTGGAACTGTATGGGAATGGACATCCAGCCCTTATACTGCGTATCCGGGCTACAAACCTGCTGCGGGCGCAATAGGGGAATATAACGGCAAGTTCATGTCCAGCCAAATGGTTTTGAGAGGCGGGTCTTGCGCAAGTCCAGACGGCCATTTACGAGCTTCCTATCGAAATTTCTTTCCGCCCGATGCGCGGTGGCAATTTTCTGGTTTTCGTCTTGCCCGTTAGGATTTTTGCAAAGTCAGCACGAGCTGTAAATCGCAACACAATGACCAGCGATAAAAAATGAGCGCCAAAAAGCCTAACTGTAAATTGCCCCAAAATGGCGAGGACGGCTTTTCGAGAACCGGTATGCAGTGTACACAAGGTATATATAATTACCCGATGCACAGAAAAAAGCCCTTTGCGAATGGGCAAAGTAGATTTTCAATTGGTCCCTAAACGCGAATGGTATTGAGATGGAGAGTGTGATGAGAGTGCCCATTTGCCGTCATGTTGTTTTTGACATTGGGAATGTGCTCATTAAATTTGACCCGGAAAAACCATTTCGTCGGCTCATCCCGGATACAGCACGTCGAGCCTATTTTCTCTCTCACATATGTAATAGAGCCTGGAATCAGGAGCAAGATCGTGGGCGCCCTTGGGCAGAAGGCGAAAGATTGCTGATTGAAAAATTTCCCGAATTCGACCATGAAATTAAAGCGTATAGAACTCATTTTCAGGAAATGGTCAGTCAAGTCATTACCGATAATGTTAGGTGCATGCAAGAACTGATACGCAAGGGGGTAGATGTTACAATTTTGACGAACGCGGCTGGTGATACATTACGTGAAACCATGCGTTTGTTGCCTTTTTTGAACGAGGTCAGAGGAATCACGATTTCTGGCGACATCGGCACATTAAAGCCGGAATTAGAGATTTATGAACGACATGCAAAAGAATATGGCCTAATCGCAGATCACACGCTATTTATTGATGATAAAGAAGAAAATATTGAGGCGGCTCGAGCATTTGGTTGGTACGGAATTGTTTATTCTGATGCAACAGATTTAGCTACCGAGCTCAGTCATTTTGATTTTAAACAAGAGTGAGAACTATGAACCAAACAGCTTCTAATCAAAATTCCCCCGTTCAAGCTGGCTTTAACCTTCCAGATCCTAAAGATGTTCCCAGTTTAGAGGGGAAAGTTAGCGACGCGGAATGGGCCGTTCGATGCGATCTTGCCGCCACCTACCGTCTTTGCGCCCTTTATGGTTGGGACGATATGATCTTCACTCATATTTCGGCGCGATGCCCGGAAGATGAAGCCGAACCCACTTTTTTAATTAATCCGTATGGTGTATTTTTCGAAGAAATGACAGCATCGAGTCTTTTGAAGGTTGATGTCAACGGGAAAGTTATTGTTGATAGCCCCTATTTTTCAAATCCTGCGGGATTCACGATCCACAGTGCCATTCATATGGCGCGCGATGATGCTCATTGCGTATTGCACCTTCACAGCCCTTATGGGGTTGCCGTTTCCGCTCAACAAGATGGTCTTAAAAGATACTCGCAATTTGCAATGATTTGCCATGATGATATTGCATATCATGACTATGAAGGCATTGCGACAGATTTGGAGGAGCGCGAGCGCCTCATTGCTGATATTGGCACTCATGGATTTATGATTTTGCGCAATCACGGAACTCTTACAACTGGCGCCAATTGTGCAACGGCATTTATGCGCATGTATTTTCTAGAGCAAGCTTGTCGCGCACAAATTCTTGCCCAATCTGATACCCGGCCACCATTAGAAGAACCGGAAGAGATGGCCGCGAAAGTGTTGCAACAAGGGTCGCCCGCATTTGTCGCTGGAATTGGTGATAACTTGGCCTGGCCCGGATTGATGAGAAAGCTAAACCGACAAAACCCTGGGTATAATGTGTGAAGAATTATAAGTACCTTACGATGGAAAACATTTTACATCGTTAAGCCTGACTTTAGATTCCAGA
>CAYZLR010000187.1:0-3465 GCA_964479275.1 uncultured Caulobacterales bacterium | reverse complement strand
TGTCGGGCAAAATGCGAAAATACTGAGCTATTAAGAGAGGAAAATTAGATGTCGAGCCCTTCCGATCTAATGGAAATTAAAGAAGACCTCATCCGCGAGAAATATTCCGTGGCGGAGAACTTGCTGACAGCCTTTGATCATACGCCGCGTATGGCGAAGAACACGATTGTCGAAGCCTTGGAAAAATCTCCGGGGATTGGGACGCGTCGGCGTTTTCGCTCGACAACCCCGGGCCTTGTCACGAAAAGTAATGCACGGCCCGAAGGCGTGCGCCTCATTAACCGTATTCAAGGCGCAGATGATGAAAAAGCGGCCGGCGATACATTCACCAGTCCCGTACAGGCGAGCATCTTGCATTCTCTACGGCGGTCTCTGGCAACGGCGATGGTGGTTGTTGATCTTTACGCCGATCACACTGGGCTTTCGCCCATGCTCAAAGATAATTTACAAGGCGGTCTGGCGAGTTCGAAAAAAGACCAATTTAATGTGCTTCTCGCGGCGAGTTCTGTCATTGGCCTTCATGTTTTCGCGAATATGGCGAGTTTCCTGCTCTCTGGCCTTCAAGCCGATGCATCATCATTGAGTATTGAAGTCGGCGAAGTCGAAGAAATCCTCACAGATAATTCGCATCAAGCTTTTGTCGGCGCGCTTTGGGAACTCGATCAAGATTTGGCGCTCTTTGCGCCGACGGAAGATAAGCTTGTCCCGACAATATTGGCCTTCCTCGAACAGCTCATGGAAAAGGTCGCCTTGCGCGCCTCCAATATGCCGCAACTCGATGCCTTCACATCGGTGAGCTATCAGGTCGAAGAAGATGGTTTCCAGATCAATGGTTTTGCGCCGTTCAGCCGCGGCAAGTCCTCGAAGCTGACCATGACGTTTAAAAAACCGCATGAAGTTGTCGGGAACCACATCGCGAAATATCAGGCGATGAAACTGTCCAAAATGCTCATGGCATATGATTTTACCCGCAAGCTTAATCCCTTTGCCGACCTCGGCGGATTTATTTTCACCTTCATGGGGGACGGCGCGCCCGGGACAGGGAAGACGACGCTCATTCAAATGATGGCGGGCCTCCTGAATGACTATTGCAACAACACGGGCTATCCTTTCCGCTATGCGAATCTCAGCACGGATAGTATCGACAGCTATCAAGGTAAATCCGCGCAAAACGCCAAGGCCTTTATCAATCAAATCATTGACCCCAATGTCATCGGCTTTGGCACGATTGACGATATTGATCAGCTCGCGGGCAAGAGAGGCGACCGCCAGTCTTCGGCAGGCCAGCTCGAAATTACGGCCGTCTTGATGGAAAGTTTCGCGGGGGCAAACACCGTTGTACGCGGGAATTGTACCTTTGGCATGTTCTCAAATTATCCGGAAAATGTCGACGATGCGCTGCGCCAACGCGCGGCGGCGCGTTTCCTCGTGGATGGCCCGCAGAGCCGCGAAGACTATATTGATATATTGCATCTGTTGATGGGCAAAAATCACGACATTCCAGTCGGGAAACATGATCTCTTTGCCGCGCAGGAAATCAAAAAAGCTGTGGCTGCGAGCTATGATAGCTATGCAAAACCGAAAGAAGCTGCCCTTGAAATCATCTATACGAAAGTCAGTAAATCACTTGGAAAGCTCGATACAATTGCAAAAATTGGCACCTATTTAAAAGCCATCCAAACGGCGGATGCGCGCTTCACGGGCCGTGCAATTAAAAATATCACTGACGCGGTAAAAGTTCGCGCAATGGATTTTGAACTGCCGGATGAATGGATGGAAAAGCCAGAATTATTTTTGGAAAAAGACTATGAAACGAAACGCAAGATGATTGCGGATTTGTCGAAGGAAATCACGGTCGATATGGTCATCCAAGAAATCAACCGCTACGCCGATTCCGAATTCCGCTATGCGGATAAATCCGATGAAGTCGCGATCGAAAATATGGTGCGCGATTTTGGACGAAATGAAGAAGCGAAGAAGCGCTATTTGGCGAGTAAGGGATGATATTAATTAAGATAATCATTGCAATCGCTTTGTATTATTTCGTGTTCTATCTTGGCGGAAAACTCATGAAATATGTGCAAAGCCAAAAAGAAAAAAACACCTCGTTTTCCTCGCGTGGCGTAATATTGCGTGTGATCAGTGTCTTGCTTTCAGCAAGTTTTATGACTCTTGTTATATTGCTAATACCCTTTTCTTTTATTGCACCTGAGTTTGCCGTGAAGCATTCCTTGTCATTTTTTTCTATATTTTTGGCATTTATGATTGGGGTAGAGGTTACATCTAAAAACCCACCAAATTTTTTACTATATAAGAGAGCGGCTATTTTCATTATCCTTTTAGGATTAGTATTTTGGCCGACAGTTTATTTTTCTGCCGAGTTATTAGAAAACGCTATCACTCCAGTGGTATTGTTCAAAGAGACTGGGATGATTGAGTTCTCTTTATATATGATTGGTTTGACTTTATTTAGCCCAACTCTTGTAGAGCTAACGGAGCGTTACCTATGATGCGTCTCGTTAAAGCCGGTCTCATGTTTGGGAACCTCTATGAGGTGTCTTCGCCTACGGCAGTGGGGCGAAAGTCATGAGTTGGGTATTCGCAATTATTGTCCTCATAGTATTTGGCGTGACAAAATGCTTTGGTCTTGGCGAGTTTCAGCGGCGATTGATGGTGACTGATAGGCCCCATTGGCTGAAAGGAATTATCTTTACCGCAGCGGTGTTTATCGCATTTACGCTTGTGTTTGGGATGTTGTTCTTTGCGTTTAGTTTGAATGCTAATGACACTGTAAGTAACTTAAGAGTCGTTCACGCTCCGTTTTTCGCAGCGCTACCTACAGCTATTATCGGAATTATACATTTAGTGGGAATAGTTATAAGACTATTAAAGCCTAATATTGGGGAGCGTTCCCAATGATGCGTCTCGTTAAAGCCGGTCTCATGTTTGGGAACCTTTATGAGGTGTCCTCGCCTGCTTTGGTGGAGCGCTATAATCGCGCGCTGGAACATTTGACGGGGAAACGGACTGAGCTGTCCGAATTTCATATTGATATTGTCGGAGCTTCGCCTGAAGTCGCGCATGAGCTGGATGATGAGCTATATCTGAATCCCCACGGCGCGAACCAGATGTTCATTCTGCTCTCGACGGACCAGAAAACCGCGCCGCTTCTGAATAATCAATTCTCAACGTCTCGCTCAATTTTAAAGCAATATATCATCGAGAATGAAGATCAGCTCTTTGCGCTGACCGCGCGCGAAGCCGTGGCGGGCGAGCTCATGAATTCCGTGTTCAAGCTCGATGAACCCGCAGATTTACTCGACATCAACCGCATCGAAATCACTGCTGATACAACACAAGCCCATGTCGCCGAAGCCGAAGAATTGAGCGCGCAGATCGACCGATTTGTTACCGATGATGATGCGTGGTGGGATGATGTATTGATCGCTGAAATGATCGAACTCG
>CAYZLR010000186.1:1776-3477 GCA_964479275.1 uncultured Caulobacterales bacterium | reverse complement strand
ACCTGTTGTGAAAGGGAGAGCACCATTTCAGAGAGCGAATGGCCATGTGCAGTAACCCCCAGTATATGTTTCAGCTGACTGATGGCAATCAGAATGCCGGATGCGGTTATAAATCCAGAAATTACGGGATGGCTCAACAGGTTAGCCAGGAAGCCTAATCGTAAAACGCCAGATAACAATAAAAACATACCGGAGAGGAATGCCAGTACGATAGCGGCGCTGGCGTACTCCGGACTACCTGGTGTTGCGATAGTGCTTATAGTTGCAGCAGTCATCAATGAAACGACTGCCACTGGGCCGACGGACAAAGTGCGGCTACTACCAAACAGTGCATAGGCGATAAGCGGTCCGATACTGGCGTACAACCCGACCACCGGGGGTAAGCCTGCCAGCATTGAATAGGCTAACGACTGCGGAATCAACATAACCGTGACAATGAGAGATGCCATCACGTCTTTTCCCAAAGTGCTCTTGTTATAACCACGAGCCCAATGAACGCAGGGTAGGGATCCTGATAAGTTCAACGAGCACTCTCCTGACATTTATGCGGTCTGAAGTTCTGCATTACAGCGTATCTAACGGAATTTTTAGATAGCGGGTACCATTTTCCTCTGGTGCAGGCATATCACCTGCGCGCATATTGACTTGAACAGAGGGGATAATTAATTGTGGCATTGATAGTCCCGCATCACGGGTTCTACGCATCGACACAAATTCCTCTTTAGAAATGCCTTGCTTAATTTGTATATTCGTACGTTTCTGATCGCCCACCGTGGTTTCCCATGCGAAATGATCCCTGCTCGGTGATTTGTAGTCATGGCAGGTAAAGACGCGCGTATCATCAGGGAGCTGATAGATTTTCTGTATCGATTCATAGAGCTGGCTGGCGTCGCCTCCTGGAAAATCGCAACGCGCCGTCCCGAAGTCAGGCATAAACAAAGTATCACCGACAAACACAGCATCACCGATTACATGAACCATGCAAGCGGGTGTGTGTCCGGGAGTATGAATCGCACGTGCGTTTAGCTCGCCTATCTTGTAAGTCTCGCCATCGGTAAACAAGTGATCGAACTGACTGCCGTCTGTGTGGAAGGTGTGTCCTTCATTAAAGACAGCTGAGAATTCTTTTTGCACCTGCGAAATATGCTCTCCGATTGCGGTTTGACCACCCAACCGGGCCTTGACAACCGGCGCAGCTGTCAAGTGGTCTGCATGGACATGGGTATCGATAACCCAAACCACGGTGAGTCCTTCTGCCTTAACGTATTCGATCAGAGAATCCACCGATGTGGTGTGTGTTCTGCCTGAGGCATGATCGTAGTCCAGTAGTGAATCGATCACAGCGCAGCTTTTGGTCACAGGGTCAGACACAACGTAACTGACCGTTTTTGTTGTTTCATCGAAGAAAGCGTTGACCTTAGGTGCAGTCATGATTCTGCCCTCAAATGAGAATCGCTGCTTAAGGCAGCGGAACCACTTCGCCGCGGCATACGCGCCAGATACATACCCACTAACATGGCTGCGACGAATATAAACACATGCTTTGGTGAGGCTGAGAATGCCGCAAATGCCGGCCCGGGACAAAGCCCCACCAAGCCCCAGCCTATACCAAATATTGCGGGGCCAACGAAAAGCCGCGTATCCAGGGTTGTTCCGGTTGGTCGTGAGAATGTAGCGTTGAACAAAGGCTTTGTTTGCTTC
>CAYZLR010000186.1:0-1766 GCA_964479275.1 uncultured Caulobacterales bacterium | reverse complement strand
TTGCTTCAACAATAGTCTATACCCAATGCTTGTAACCAACACGGCACCACCCATCACGAACGCCAGAGAGGCATCCCATTCACCAAATAGATCAAGAAAGCCAATCACTTTCGTCGGGTTAATCATGCCTGATACGATTAAACCACCGCTAAAAAGCAGGCCGGTAAGAAATACGCTTACATACTTCATGTTATGCCCCTAACACGTGATGTGTTGTATAGACAGTGAGGAATGCGGACAACATAAATACACCGGTTGCAACGAGGGATCGCACTGAAAATCTGGATAGCCCACAAACACCATGGCCCGATGTACAGCCATTGCCAGTCACTGTGCCGAACCCAACAAGTAAACCACCAACTGCCAACAACAAAACATTGCCTGTGATTTCTACAGCGGGTTGGGTTCCGTTGATTGCGAGGGAGACTATTGGAGCCGCCAGTACTCCCGCAAGGAAAATGATGCGCCATTGCCAGTCATCAGCCACAGGTGGTAGCAGCTTACTGGCTATACCACTAATGCCCATAATGCTGCCGTGGGTCGCCATCAGCAGCACAGCCGCTGCCCCGATCATTAGCCCTCCCAGGAAGGCCATCATAAATTCGTGCATAGTTGCACTCCGTGGTTATTTGGAATCTTGACAGTAGGTGGCATAAAGAAACGACATCAGTTTCTTCACCTTTTTATCGTCGATGGAATAAAACATTGTTTGCCCATCCCGGCGAGAGACAATCAGTCCTTCGCGTCGAAGAATGGCGAGTTGCTGTGACATCGCTGGCGGCTTCATTCCTACCAGCTCACATAGCTCACCCACACTTAGCTCTGCCTCGACCAGATGGCACAGAATTAACAAACGATTAGGCGCGGACAGTAGTTTGAGTAGTTCACTAACCTGTTCTGCCTGGCTTTTGAGTTTCTCTATCTGCATAATTCATTATATATGCAAATAAGAATATATATAAAGGGCCTGGATATAAACTATTGTAAATTCCCGTCAGGATGAATATCTCGCTATGTAAAGCGCATTGATCAACTGAGTGGCGTTGGATGTCTGTGACCGCCGGGCGCAGCTTAATAACCTGTTATCACGCCAACAGAGCAGGCGATATGCGGCGAGTAACAACGTATTTAGGTAATAATCACCAATAGTGAAGTTGCCATGCCAATCACTAGCCATGGTCAGCAGCAAGGCACTACCTATGTATCAATGGCAGCCCTTCAAACAATATTCTTAGCCCTAGTCGAGCTCCAAGATAAATGCTGATAATTACAATCGGCGCTGAGATTGCCATTGTGGAGAATGCAGAAACACCCTGACCAATCGTGCATCCTGCAGCAAGTACTCCCCCGACACCCATACATATAGAACCTGTCAGGTGTCTGCCGAGCTCTCGCGCGTCATCGCAAGCCTCCCAGTGCAGCTGTCGCTTTGCCGCTGCCACGACAAAGGCACCGATGACAACACCAATGAGGAGACCAACCCCATAGTCGATGGATGCAGCTGTTGAAATCAGGCTGTTAATTAGCTCACCAGGTGGCAGCACAAAAGACGCTGATTCAATCTGCACTTGCCGGTACATCACATCGCTTAAAGAACTGGTGACTACCCATCCCGCAGTAATGCACAATCCGATGACGACGCCACCCCAGGGCCTCACCTGCCCAAAAGAAAATATCATTGCCGCGACGCCACTGTATCCCACCAGCAGGATCAACTTCGACGCCGAATTCATCAGATCCTTCGTAAGCCGATTCGTACTCAATAC
>CAYZLR010000185.1:0-3519 GCA_964479275.1 uncultured Caulobacterales bacterium | reverse complement strand
GCGGCGGCTTTATCGAAATGCCTTTGTAAGTCAGACGTGAATATAACGCTGATTGAATCTGACGCTATTGGAACCGTTGGTGTTGGCGAAGCGACGATACCGTCTATTGCTGCGTTTAATGAGCAACTGGGTATTGACGAAAATGAATTTGTCAAAGCCACGCAGGCGACATTCAAATTAGGTATTGAGTTTGCGGATTGGGACATTGAAGGAGAGAAATATTTTCATCCCTTTGGTACGCATGGCTTTGATCTTGAAGGTATTCCCTTTCATCATTTCTGGGCTAAAATGCGATCCTTAGGGGAAGAGACGTCTCTTGAAGATTATTCCCTCAATGCCAAAGCGGCTTATGCGGGGAAGTTTTTGCGGCCTCAGCCTGAACATGGGGCAGTGATGCGTAAGCTCGCCTATGCATTTCACTTTGATGCTAGCCTATATGCGGCCTTCCTGCGCAAGTTCAGTGAGGCGCGCGGCGCGCGGCGCATAGAGGGCAAAGTTGTCGAGGTTAAGCAAAATTCTGAAAATGGCTTTATAAGCTCAGTTATGCTCGAAGATGGCCGCTCTGTTTCAGGGGATTTATTCATTGATTGCTCAGGCTTTCGGGGGCTTCTTGTGGAGCAGACCTTTAAGGCGGGTTATACAGATTGGAGCCAATATCTACCTGTTAACCGCGCTGTAGCTGTGGGATCAGAGGTCATGGATCCGCCTGTACCCTATACGCGCTCAACCGCTTTGGAGGCGGGGTGGAAATGGCGAATTCCGCTGCAACATAGAACGGGCAATGGCTATGTCTATTGCGACCAGTTTTCGACAGCTGAGAGAGCCGAAGAGCTTTTGCTAGAAGGCTTAGTAGGTAAGCCTATGGGCGCGCCTAAGCATTTACGTTTCACAACAGGTGTGCGCAATGAATTTTGGACGCATAATTGTGTGGCTATTGGATTGTCGGGCGGGTTTTTAGAGCCTTTGGAATCGACCAGTATTCATCTCATTCGAACGGGTATTGCAAAGCTAATTTCATTGTTCCCAGATAAATCGATGCCTGCCGTAGAGCGCGATGAGTATAATCGCCTTATGATGAATGACTTTGTCCATATTCGTGATTTTCTTATTTTGCACTATAAGGCGACACGCCGCGCGGGGCAGCCCTTTTGGGATTATGTAAGAGAGATGGATATCCCTGAGAGCTTGGAACGGAAGATTGATTTACTGCGCTCACGCGGCCGGTTCTTCAAATATGACTCTGAGCTTTTCGACGCCACGAGTTGGCTAGCTGTCGCCGTGGGTCAAGGCTGGGAACCTCAAGGTTATAACCCTGTGGTTGATGGTTTAAGCCAGAGTAACATTGAGCAAAGCCTCGCTAATATCAGAGGCGTCTTGGATAAAACCGTAGCGGCTATGCCATCGCAAAAAGCTTTTATTGATAAATTTTGTAAGGCAGGATCGCTATAATGGTTGAGCAAATCAAGACGGTATTGATTGTGGGCGGCGGAACCACGGGCTGGATGGCTGCTGCTGCTATGTCACACATGCTGACAGGTACGGGTGTCACGATACGTCTTGTTGAATCTGAAGCTATTGGAACGGTGGGTGTCGGAGAAGCGACTATACCGCCGATTAAAATGTTCAACGATATGTTGGGTATTGATGAAATGGACTTTGTTAAGGCCACTCAAGCGACTTTCAAATTAGGTATTGAGTTCGTTGATTGGACTCGTTTGGGGCATAGCTACATTCACCCCTTTGGTGATTTTGGTATGGATTTTGACGCTGTGCCTTTCTACCAATATTGGATACGACAATTTGTAGAAGGGCAAACACAGGGAAAAGATCTATTCGACTATTCTTTGATGGGGCGCGCCTGTGAGCAGAACAAGTTCATGCTGCCTTTAACAAATCGTCCGCAATCGGCCTTATCAGGTATAAATTATGCCTATCAATTTGATGCTGGGCTCTATGGTAGGTTTTTACGGCGCTATGCAGAAACTAAAGGCGTAGAACGTATTGAAGGTAAAATAAATCAGGTGCAGCAAGATGATGAAACGGGTTTTGTCCAGTCTGTAGCTCTGGAGAATGGAGACACATTAAAAGCTGATTTTTTCATTGATTGTTCAGGGTTCCGAGGTCTGCTTATCGAAGGCGCATTGGAAACAGGCTATGAAGACTGGAGCCAATGGTTACCAGCAAATCGCGCTGTCGCTGTTGGGTGCGAAAAAATCGGGGAACCAATACCTTATACAAAGGCAACGGCACGCGAGGCAGGTTGGCAGTGGCGTATTCCGCTGCAGCACCGCACGGGCAATGGTCATGTCTATTGCAGCGAATTTATGAGTGATGAGCAGGCGGCAGATATTTTAACCTCCAATCTCGATGCCCCCATGATAGGGACACCTAAATTCTTGAAATTTACAACGGGGCGACGCAAAAAATTCTGGAATAAAAATGTACTGGCCCTTGGATTGGCAGCAGGCTTTATGGAACCACTCGAGTCAACGAGTATTCATTTAGTACAAACAAGTTTGGCTCGCTTTATGACCCATTTTCCAAGTAAAAATATCAATATGTATGATGTTGACGCATTTAACGCGCGTACAGTTCTGGAATATGAACGTGTTAGAGATTTTCTTGTGCTACATTATACGGCGACAGAGCGCGATGATACTGAGTTTTGGCGACATTGTCATACCATTGAAAAACCAGCTCATCTTTTACAAAAAATCCATCAGTTTCAAGGTTCGGGCAGGATTTTTGATGCGCATCTTGATCTGTTTAGTACGCCTAGTTGGTTAGCTGTTATGTATGGGCAGGGGATTAAGCCTGCTGGATTCAATCCCGTTACAAGAAAAGTTACAAGCAACAAGTTGTTTAGTGTGATGCAGCAGGTCGAATCTGCGATTATCGCCGCTGCCGACCATATGCCACTTCATCAGGCCTTTATTGAAGAGAATTGTTTAGCAGAATCATTGTAATTAGGCTTTGTGTAACGGTTTGCTACCTCTTTAAAGTGATAATATAACATAAATAACATGGGAATTTTGCAAATACGTGTGATATTTTAATCACATCTGCGCTTTATTCATAATAAAGGGCTTCAAAGGCATTGACAACCTTGTCAATTTTTTGTGAATTATGTCTGACAAGGTTGTCAATTTGAATTTGATACAAAAATAATACGGCTAATCGTAAACAGAGGGAAGAAAATGGAACTTTGGAAAGATATTAAATGTGGCGGGGCTAGTAAGTCCTTATGGGCTAGCGTTTCTGCTGCAGCTTTAGTCGTGGGCACAGCTTTGCCGTCACATGCGCAGGATGTTGCTGCAGAAGATGATGAGATCGTGACAACAGGTATTCGTCAATCCTTGAAAAGTGCACAAGATTTAAAGGCCAATGCGGATACATTTGTTGATGCGATTACGGCTGAAGATATTGGTGCTCTTCCAGACCGTTCTGTTTCAGAAGCTCTCCAACGTGTTCCGGGTGTGTCTATCATTCGTTTCTCGGGCGCAAATGACCCAGATCATT
>CAYZLR010000184.1:0-3532 GCA_964479275.1 uncultured Caulobacterales bacterium | reverse complement strand
GTACCTATACGGAAGGCATGACAGTTTGTGCAACCGATAGCGGGTAAATCATAACTGGTACCGGGAGGGATTTAAGCCTCAATCATTCCCGCATTCGCGAGAATAAATGAGTAGTGTGCAATTGATCCAGCTCTCTCGTCATAGGTTAAATTCAGACGGAATAAGCAGGATTTAGCCTAGTCTCATAAACCTGTCTGGAATTGGCAATCAAAATCGTAATGGATCAGGTCTTTGTTTTTACCTGCGGTTGATTGTTGAAAAACTGGGCATGAATCAATATGACGCTCATCTACAGGATGCGATAAGGCTTGCAAGATGCTATAATGGCATAGAAACAAGTGATATCAAACCATAAACCATTGATATTGTTTCTATTTATCAATTGCAATTGGATTTTGGCAAGAATCAATTCTATTATTGTTTTTCAGGAGGTGGCAGCATGCAGGCATTGGCAACATCAGAAGTTTTGGGTCAACTCACTGATTTTGAAACCAAAAATGCGCCTGAAAAGCTGTACCTTGCCGGTGATCGCTCTCTCTTGACTGAAGGTATCCGCGTTTCGGTTGTGGGCTCACGTAAACCAAGCCCAGAAGGGATTAAACGAGCCCAATATTTTACCAAAGCCTTGGTTCGTCATGGCATTATCGTCGTTAGCGGATTGGCAGAGGGCATTGACAGTATTGCCCACGAAACAGCCATTGCCGAAGGTGGCCGCACCATTGCGGTTATGGGAACCCCACTCGACAAAGCCTATCCTGCAAAAAACAAAGGCCTGCTGGAACGCATCAAAAAAGATCATCTTGCTATTTCTCAATTTCCCAGCGGCTATCCCGCAAAAGGCGAAAACTTCCCACAGCGCAACCGCACCATGGCATTGATTACCGATGCAACCGTAATCGTTGAAGCCAGCGAGAAGAGCGGTACGCGCCATCAAGGTTGGGAAGCGATCCGCCTTGGTCGTCTTGTATTTATCATGGAAAATGTTGCCAATAATACTGAATTGTCATGGCCAAGTGAAATGATCGGCTATGGCGCTCAAACCTTATCGCGAGGCGATTTACCCGATATTCTCAATGATATCCCAAGCTTTACCAGCGGGGTAGAACTTGCTTTCTAGGATTGAGTACGCAACCTTTGCTAATTATTCGCCAAGAGGGCAGTCAGAAGATTCAGTAAAATCTCGAAATATCTGTGGCGGCATAAAACGTGGCCGCATTGAATTACTCGATCAGGTTACACAGCGACTGTCTAACCCAAATTGCCAGCACCTCACCCCATTTATTGATGGTGGTTCGCTTCTGGTTCCTGTGCCGCGCAGCTCACCTATACCCGACAATGCCTTATGGCCAGCAAAAGTAATATGCGAGCGTTTACGGCATGCGAATTTTGGGCAAGACATCCTTCCTTGTATACAGCGAACCACTGCGATTAAGAAATCATCAAGCTCAGAAGGAGCAGCCGGACGCCCGACCGTTCAGGAACAATATGACAGTCTTGTTGTAAATGTGCCTGAGAATAATTTGTTTGGCCCAGAAAAAATCACGTTAGTTGATGATGTTTTGACATTAGGGCGAACATCATTTGCTTGTGCCTGGAGAATACATGAAGCTTTTCCCAATGCAGAAATCAGGCTTTTTGCAATTATTCGAACCAAAGGGTTTGAACCGGAATTGACAAAATTCGTCGATCCCGAAATTGGTCAAATCACCTACAATCCAAGCACTGGCAAAACCAGCCGTCATCCATAACAACATGACCGCCATCAATGGCGGGCTCTTCGTTTTGACTTAGGCTGCCGCCTCAGCGCACTTCAGAAAAAATAGACGGTTCCCGAGGCTCGGCACTCTTTTGTTGGAAGCAAAAGCGCCTGCGCCCGCACCAAGAGAACCGTGACGATTTTTCCTTCCGTTTGCACACCGCTTCTCGGCGAAGGCCAAGGGTTGCATGCGCAACCCATAAACAAGAGAAGGGAACAGAAAAATGACAGTTCAATTATTTGCTCAGCCCTATGATCAATCGGCAAGCGGATTTTACTTTGAAAATGCTGAGGATTATCAAACCAAGTCCAAAGCACTTAAAAATGACTATGGCGAAGCTGTGGAAGAATTTGAAATTCAATTCATTGATGGCAGTGAATTGGATTGTGCGCTTTTTAAAGCTCTTGGCATCCATCAAGGCGATATTGCCACCTTTTTCCAAACATCTCTTGAATGGGAGGAATGGGAGAAAATCAATGTCATTATTGCGGTTGGTGAATGTGGCTACAGTTTTGATTTTGATAGCGATACCCCTGATCAATACGATATTTCTATCTATAATGTTGATAGCTTAAAGGAATTGGCAATCGAATTTATCAACGATGGCATTTTGGGCGAAATTCCGAAGCATCTTGAAAACTACATTGATATAGACGCATTTGCAGCAGATTTACGCCATGATTACACCGAAACTGTAATTGCCAGTATGCCCATCGTTTATCGAGCAGATTAAGAGGGCATGATATGAACACGCAAGAAAATATCGTTACCTTCGGCTACAGCCCCGGCCATTGCTGGTACTATAAATTAGGCGGCATTATACTTTATCCAAAGCAGATATTGCAGTCTGTAAAAATATCCAATTATCGCGGTTATGCCGAAGAGGATATTCATGGAGCGGATCAAAAATCTGAACCACAACGATCAGAATCATTGCGGAAATTAAGGGAGGTGCATCTACTGAAACTTAGAGTCGATGTTGAAATTTATCGCCGCCGTGCTTTAGAGCTGTCTATCATTCGCAAAAACCAAGGAGAAATATGCCTTGATGAGGGCGCACGGAATATCGATGTCAGCATGAGTCTAAAGCATAATCACCTCTACAACGGCTTTGCACATCTGGTTTACATTGATGAATTGCTCCATAAGCAAGGTGATTTATTTGTGTGAGCTTGAAAGAATGGCTTTTTGATTCACTGCTCAAATTCAAATTTTGAGATTTGCGATAGAGTTTGTTCATACATTTTCTTATGATCTTGCAATTGTTGGCGCTGCACTTCCAGTTCAGTGCCCATCATAGCGTATTCTTGTAACTGGCTATGAAGTTGATCCAGCTTGGCATGATATTCCGATCTGGCATTCTCAATATGAGTTTGCAGATTTTCTCGATAGCCAGACTGCCGTTCCATTAATTCCTGTTTTTCTTGCTGATCACGTTGCAAGCTACGGTTGGCATCAGCTTCATTTTCCTAAACAATCTGAGCATGTTTACCGGTCAGTCGATGCCAGGCACCTTTCAGCCCCGATGAAAAACGATTAGCTCTTTCAGCACTTTCTGCTTCCCAACGGCTCTGCTGGGTTTCCTGCAGGGCTTCGCGTTCAGCCCGATGATATTCGGTCATTTCTGTGCGTTGTGTTTCAAAATCTTGCAAATCTTCCTGTGCTGCTTGCGTAACATCAGCCACATATTCCTGTAGCTTTGGAGTCATGCGTTCTGCAACCATCGCTTTGACTTCATCAACACTGCGGGAATTTTCCGGTTCTCCCAATTGGGC
>CAYZLR010000183.1:0-3670 GCA_964479275.1 uncultured Caulobacterales bacterium | reverse complement strand
TGATTCAGCCATTTTACTACTATTAGCTGGCTGCGTTCAAAGGGGTCAGGTCAGTGGAATGTGATAAAATCTTATTTTGAATAGTACACTCGATATATAAGCTAACGTAAAATATATAAATTCCCTCATGTTATTACTTCTAATTCCACTTTATTTTATCGCTTTTATTTTTGGCCTGCTGTTGCCAAAAAATTCTGTGAGCCGCGTACAAAATGTGTCGCTTTGGGTGATTGCCATTACTATAGCAATTACGCTTTTATCGTTTCAGCAAATAGGCAACCAGCCTGGCGGTGTATTTGGCGCAATAGGCATAATAGTCCTTTTAGGTCCGCTATTTGCAATTGCACTCGGATTAATATTTGGCCTGCGTGTTAAGATACTTTTTTCAAATGATAAACTAAGTAGCATCGTTATTTTATTCATAGTAATTGTAATTCCAATTGGCGCCATCACCTATCACCGTCCGTGATTGTTGAAATTCGTTTGGATGGATTCAAAGCAGAGAATCTGGAAGATGAAGCATCTAAGATGATAAACTATGCATCCGAGCTATGGTCAACGATGACGGGTGGCCATTAATAAGAGGTATATTGGTATCTGAAAGCGAACGCGACAGTGAAATGCTTCTCTGTTTGACTGCAGGCGTTCAGCCAATCAGATTGCAGAAGCTCTTTTATTATCGGCATGCTGTTTTACATTCTCGTCTCAAGACAACAGATTGAATGGGCGCGGCGCTTTTGGGGGTAGCCAAAAGCGCCGCCGCGCGCTATCCGCACGGCGGCACTAGCTTACCGATTTATGTGTCCGTTAAAAGCGTCCTCTCTGCATAGGATCATCAAAATCACTATACAGCGTATATTGGGGAATATTCCGCCACGCCTGTTTGCGTTTCACACCGTCAAGGCGTTTACGGGCAAGTTCACAATAGGATTGATCCAACTCAATACCAACATATTGACGGTTATTGAGTGCGGCGGCAACAGCGGTACTCCCTGATCCTGAAAAGGGATCAAGCACTATATTCCCCTCACTTGAAAAACCCTTAATAAGCGGGGCTATTACCTCAACCGCTTTTTCAGTGGGGTGAGATTTATTCCCTGAATAATGCCAAGGCTGCACGTCAGGAATGGGATTACTTGGGCGCTTGGGGTTGCCTTTCGCCAGAATAAACGCGTTTTCATGGCGATATTCTGTGACGCCCACACGCGATGTATAATCCTTCGCCCAAACAATATGCCCGATGGTTTTAAAGCCAAGCTCATGCCATTTGCGCGTAAAGGCATGAATATGCGTCCAGCCATAAAAGCTGATGCAATAGCTATTGTTTTTAAGCGTCCGGTATATCTCATCAAAAACAGGCAATACGCCGTCCGCATTATCATCATTGGCAACTTTGCGCCCGTCGCGGTCTATATAGTTCACAAGATAGGGCGGGTCGGTCACTACCAAGTCAAACACTTCATCTGAAAAGCTTTTCAGGACTTCCGAGGACTCACCATTATAGATTTTGTCAAACATCTTTCTTTCTCCTTATCCATTAGGGTTGGGTTGCGTCATGCAACCCTGCCTCGTGGCGAACAGGGGGTGTGCAAACGGAGGGAAAAATCGCACGGTTCTCTTGGTGCGGGCGCAGGCCCTTTTCCACCCGACAAAGAATTGCCGAGCCTCGGGAACCGTCTATTTTTCGTGAAGTGCGCCGAGGGGCGATGGCCCCTAAGCTTTTCTGCAACAAGCCCGAAATGAGAATAAAATTAAGTATGTATCCTTGCGATAAAGAATCGGATGACATATTCACGACAAAGGCCGGAACAGTGAAATCTGATTAGATATGAAAGACTTATCCTCACATGAAAAAGATAGCATATGATATTGGAGTGATTGTCCCATTAGAAGAGGAATTAGAGCAATTCCTAGAAGTTTTTCCAATGAAAACAGACCTAAGTACTGACACTTTGCAAATTCACGAAGTGAAAACTGACGAAACCCCGATGGCGCAGCCAGTTTTTATGTAAGCGACGGATCACCTCGTCAACTTTGACGCCTTCTGCAAAAAAACCTCGGCTTCTCTTAACTTCGATATGATTTCTTCCGGCTTATATCTCTTTCCTGACATCCATATTCTCCTTTGATTTAGCCATTTTACTACTTCTAGCTGGCTGCGTTCAAATGGGTTGGGTCAATGTGACCTGAGCCCTTAAATTTCGTCCAAAAGTAAGTAGAGTCCGTCCCACCAAATGGAGATGGATATGAGGAAGTCGAGATTTACTGAGGAACAGATCATCGCGATGATCAAGGAGCAAGAAGCCGGCTCACCAACGGCAGATATATGCCGTAAATATGGTGTCAGTTCAGCAAGTTTTTACAAATACAAAGCCAAGTTTGGCGGTATGGATATTTCGGATGCGCGTAAGCTGAAAGCTTTGGAGGAAGAAAATATCAAGCTCAAAAAGCTTCTGGCAGAACAGATTTTCGATAATGCCATGCTTAAGGATGTGAACTCAAAAAAGTGGTGACGCCTGCTGCGAAGCGAGATGCTGTTACTCATCTTTGCAATGAGCATGAGGTGAGTGAGCGGCGGGCGTGTAAAGTCCTTCAGGTTGATCGATCGAGTGTACGGTATAAAAGCATTCGACCAGATGACGGTGATATCCGAGAAGCGATGAAGTCAGTGGCTCATGAGCGGCGCCGGTTTGGCTATCGACGTATTCACGTGATGCTGACCCGTCGGGGCATTCATGTGAACCATAAGAAGCTGAGACGGCTCTACCGCGAGGAGAAGCTGCAAGTGCGTAAACGTGGGGGTAGAAAGCGGGCAATAGGCACAAGGCGGCCTATGCTTTTACCAAGCAGATGTGATGAGCGATGGAGCCTTGATTTTGTTTCAGATGCTTTCACAGATGGAAGACGCTTTCGCGTGCTAGCCGTCGTCGATGATTACAGTCGCGAATGCCTGTCCCTTGTCGCCGACACCTCTTTATCGGGCCTGCGCGTAACACGAGAGCTTGAGACTTTGATCAAGCATCGTAGCAAGCCATGCACGATTGTTTCCGACAATGGAACCGAACTCACCAGTATGGCCGTTTTGAAATGGTGTCAGGAAACGGACGTTGACTGGCATTACATTCAACCTGGAAAACCGATGCAAAATGCATTCGTCGAGAGTTTTAATGGGAGCTTCCGGGATGAGTGCTTGAATGAAACCTTATTCTCATCGCTACGAGAAGCACGCGATCAAATCAATGAATGGAAGGAGGATTATAACCAATACAGACCGCATTCATCATTGGGTAATCTAACGCCCAATGAATATGCTAAACAAATGCTATTGCAAAAACAGGCTGCATAAGGCCAAATATCAACCGACGGACTCTCCAAACACGTGGAGGAAAGTTGGGGCGCAGGTCACCGGTTTTACCGCCAGCAAATCTGATCCCGACATGAAGGCTTATCGAAAGAAACTTGAGGACGCCGGAAAACCCTTCAAAGTCGCAATCATCGCTGTCGCAAGACGCCTTCTTGTGCAGATAAATGCAATGATTAGAGAAGAGCGGTTTTATGACATCAGAAATGCCTGATTTACACAGTTGCTACTTGCTTGCTTTTTCCATCTGTTTAAGAGCCCAATTCAAAATTACTATTGAGTGATTTCAGCGACTTATGATTCTGTTGG
>CAYZLR010000182.1:0-3685 GCA_964479275.1 uncultured Caulobacterales bacterium | reverse complement strand
ACTACTATTAGCTGGCTGCGTTCAAAGGGGGCAGGTCAACTTGAAGGTAGTGTTTTGTCGCGTCAGCTCAACTGGTAGCCACTAAGACTTTAGAATCCAATAATAGTGCTCACACCGGTAAAACGGGCAAGACGTTTAAGTTCCGCGTACAGCTTTGAAAGCCTTGTTTTATTAACGCTCCCCCCCTCTTCCCACCAAATATTTTCAATGCGAAGCTCATCATGCTTTCGATCAGCTTTCACCTCAATCCGCCCAATAAAATCCGTGCCTTCAAGCATTGGGCATACATAATAGCCATATTTCCGCTTCAAGGCAGGTGTGAAAATTTCAATTCGATAATCAAATCCAAATAAATCATGCAAACGCTTACGGTCACGAATTGCAGGATCAAATGGATTTAGGATCATTAATCCGGATAGCGATTTTTTTACTTTATGATTCTCTTGTTCCGCCAAAGGAAAAAACGTCTGAGCATTTTTTTTAAACGCAAACCGTTTTAACTTCTCCCCTTCTGCAGTATTCACGTCTACTGTAATCACTTTGCTTTCTTGTCGCTCGATCCATGCTTTCGCTTCGCCATGACTCACGGCCCCCCAAAATTTAGCAATTTCATTTGCATTAGCAAAGCCAAGCCGAGCCAAGGCTTGCTCGCACAGCCAATCAATTTGTTGCTGTTCTGATAAACTCTCAACAATGTCCTCGTTGGGAAAAACTCTTTCACCAAGATCATAATATTTTTCAAAATTACGCCGATAGGCTGTGGCAAGCTCTCCTTTATACCACAAATAATCCAGTGCTATTTTATGCGGGGGACGCATCCATAAATGAATGGATTTATCAGCTTTTGGGCCCCCTTTAAAATCACGCGAACAAAGTGGTCCGTTTTTTTCAATACGCGATATTATATCTTTTCTTACCGAAAGGTCCGGAATATGGCGAGCTCTTTTTCCAGAACTCACGGTTTTGGCCATCTGCGCAAATTGGCGACGCCAGAAGGGATAAAATTTCATCGGTAAAACAGATGCATCATGGGTGAAATGTTCAAACACGGCTCTTTTGCATATTAAATCATCTAGCATGTGCTCACGATAATGACTGTGACGCGACCATAAAATATGATGATGGGCCCGCGCTGTAATCTGAATTGAATCGAGTTGAACAAAACCCAACTTTTCGATAGTTTGCAATAAGTCTCGAGAATTCACCTGCCCGAAGGTTCGGGTCATTAATCCATGAGATTGCAACCAAAAATGGCGCGCCACGCGGTTAGAAATCTCAAGCACCATAAAGCATCAGCCTTCTATTTCGTTATCGATCCATAGTGGATTATTATCCCATCAATCGATCTTTCAGGCCCGTTTCTTTTTTTCAGCATTTATCCTATGAATGCTTCGTAAATCTTGTAAAGTTTCAACATTTTAAAAAGGCGCAATCATGACACTTTCAAACCTTTGCCAACAAAAAAAATCAATCTGGATGACGCTGGGTTTGATAAGTTTAATCGCTTTTCTCGGGGCCTGCGGTGGTAGCGATAATAAAAAAGAGGATAAAAAATCCGCACCAGCTGCTCAGTCTCAAAGCAATACTTCTGATCAGGAGCAAGCCATCAATGAGGTGGCAACCGGGTTTGTGAAATTAGCTCTTTCAATCGGCCTACACGACAAAAATTTTGTCGACGCATATCAGGGACCAGAGACATGGAAAATGGAAGCAGAAGAGCAAAACCGCTCACTGATAGAGCTTGCCATTGAAGTGCGCGCGCTGGCCAATGCCATTGACTATATTCCTGGCCCGTTTGAAGAAAATGTGGGTCTAAGAATATCCATGTTAAAGAAACAAATTGCAGCAGCAACAACGCGGATTGAAATGGCGAATGGGAATCGCTATCCATTTAATGAAGAAACCCGTCTTCTCTACGATGCGATTGCCCCAGATTATGATACGGCAAGTTTTGACGCTGTGGTCAGTGAAATCGGTGCTTTGCTTCCCGGTACAGGGTCGATTGCAAATCGAGTGGATCGCTTTAGAAACTCCCTTGCTATTCCGCCAACCAAACTACAAAATGTTTTTGATGCTGCTATAGCCGAATGTCGCAAACGCACACTGGCGCACTATGAATTACCTGACGGTGAAAACTTTCGCCTTGAGTTTGTAAAAGATAAGCCCTGGAGCGGATATAATTGGTATCAAGGGGGATTTGAAAGTTTGATTCAGGTCAACACTGACTTCCCCATCATTATTGATCGTGCCATAGATCTTGGATGCCATGAAGGATACCCAGGGCATCATACCTGGAATGTGTTGCTGGAACGCGATGTGTTGAAAGCAAAAAACTGGATTGAGTATTCTGTGTACCCATTATTTAGCCCCCTTTCCATCACTGCGGAAGGATCAGCAAATTATGGCATTGAAATGGCTTTTCCAGAAGAAGAAAAAATTCAGTTTGAGCGTGATATTTTATTCCCTATCGCAGGATTAGACCCCGATAAGGCAGGAACACTCTCTCGCCTTAATAAATTGCGGGCCAAACTCTCTCATGCACGCAATCATATTGCCAGAGCTTATCTCGATGAAAATATAAATCGAGAACAGGCTATTATTATGTCGATGAAATATAATTTAATGAGCCGAGAGCGCGCTGAACAGAGCGTTGACTTTATTGATACCTATCGTAGCTATGTCATTAATTATAATTTGGGCAAAGATTTAATTGCTGACTTTATTGCAGCGCGCACAAGAAACGGAGAAGATCGCTGGACCGCTTTCGAACACATCCTACGCACCCCCATGTCTGCATCAGATATACGTGCCGATATCAATGAACAGCCCCGGTAAACACAATTAAATATAAGTTTTCATGCCGATATGAACAAATCCACTAGATTTAACAATCAAAGAACTCTGCATACATTACATCGCTGGCTAGCGCTGATTGTTGGAGTTCAAATTTGTCTATGGTTTATAAGCGGCGTCGTCATGAGCTGGTTTCATATCAAGCTTGTAAAGGGAGAATCCAGAGCCATCACTCCTTCGCAAGTAGAGTTGGCCTCACAAACACTCGTCGCTCCCGGTGGCATCATCGCCCAATCGGATGGAGTTTTACAAATCATCTTGAAGAACTTCAACGGTACCCCCGTTTACATTACGAGCGGAAACGGGGCCAACCATATGTATAATGCACGTACCGGAGAAAAATTGAGCCCACTGAAGCGAGACACCATCAAATCTATTGCCGAACGAGATTTCATAGGTGACGCCCCAATCAAACATATTCGATTGTTGACCAAAACACCGCAAGAATACAGGGGTGGTTTGCCTGTTTGGCAGATTGAATTTAAAGATCGTCTCCAAACACGCTTATACATATCTCCCAATAATGGAGAGGTCATCAGCCGACGAAACAAAGTTTGGCGGATATATGATTTTTTCTGGATGCTTCACATTATGGACTATGATGAGCGAACCGATTCCAACAACTGGATCGTTAAACTCTTTTCAGTTTTCGCGCTCCTTTTTGGGTTTACCGGCCTTCTCCTGGTTTTTATACGCTTACGCATTGGGCAATACAAAAAAGATATTGTAAAATCTTCGGGTAACAGGTCTTAACACACCATCAACGCCCCCTTGTTTATGACGAAACCCCGATAGCGCAGCCAGTTTTTATGTAACCATATTATTCCCCTCG
>CAYZLR010000181.1:0-3727 GCA_964479275.1 uncultured Caulobacterales bacterium | reverse complement strand
TGTTGCAATAGCCGCAGGGCGGTGGGCAACAATGATTTGGGTAATCGATAGTTTCGATAAAAGTGTGACAATATTGTGCTCAGATTTGTGATCTAGATTAGCCGTACCTTCATCAAGAAATAGAATTTTAGGACCGTTGTAAAGTGCTCGCGCCAACAAGACGCGTTGTTTTTGCCCGCCAGACAGAATGGACCCCATATCGCCTACAAGGCTCTGAAATCCCATAGGCATGTTCATAATGTCGTCATAGACAAAAGCTGCACGCGCACACGTTTCAACCTTCTCTTGATCCATATCGGGGTCAAAAAAGCTGATATTATCATATAATGAACCCGATAAGAGGCGATCATCCTGCATCACAACACCGATTTGGTTGCGGATGGCCCGTACACCGGTTGTTGAGAGAGGGCGGCCATCGTAAAGAATTTCACCTTCATTCGGATTATGAAGGCCAATCAATTGTTTGAGTAGTGTTGTTTTTCCGCCCCCTGAAGGCCCAATAAGCGCTACGCGATCACCGGGTTTGATATCGAGGTTGACGCCATCAAGCACCCAAGGCTCATTGTCTCCATAACGAAAACGTAGATTTTGAACTTGAATACGTCCTGTGAGTTTTCGGCCAACCATCAACGGGGCATCAACGCCTTTTTCTTGATCTGCATAAACAATATCAGCGAGGCGCTCCAAATGCAGTCCGACAGTCTTAAATGAAAAGTAAAGCCCAATGAGTGAGTTTATGCGCCCGCTAAATTGACCTCTGTAAGACTGAAAGGCAAAAAACATCCCAAGCGTGAGCGATTGGTTAATCACGAGCATCGCTCCGAGGTAGTAAATTCCAAGTTCCAATAAACCGAAGACAATCCCGTTTGCAGCCCCAGAGGCAATACCGAAGCGCTGTAGTCGCAATCCCACATTCACACTATCTGCATAAGCGTTTTGCCAATGTGAGTGACGCTCCTGCTCCCGTCCGAAAATCTTGATTGCCCGGGCACCGCGGATTGTCTCGAGCGATACGGTTTGCAGATCTGCATCCTTCTGTATTTGTTCTTCCGTTACCCGGATCACATAGGGAAATGTGGCCAAACGCACAATAAAGGATAAAAGAATAATACCGCACACGACGCCCGCGAGAAGCGGCGAGTACATGAACATCACAATGCCAGTGACAACAGCCATAATCCCGTCCAGCAAGACAGTGATAAAAGCGGAGGTAAAAAGGTCCTGAACCGGCTTGAGAGACCCCATACGAGACATAATATCACCTATGTGGCGTTTCTCGAAAAATTCCGCCTCTAACCGCATGATATGCCTGAGCATATTAGACCGCATTTGAAAATTCAGAAGTGTTCCAAAATACATGGAAATATAGGATCGCAAAAGACCGATGGCCGTCTGAATAAAGAGTAAAAGCGCAAAGCCCGCGATAATCACCTTAAGGAAATTAGCGTCGCCTTTCGCAATAGCCTCATCCACCACAAGCTGATTGACTAAAGGCGAGAGGACAGCAAACACTTGCAAGATCACTGTAATTGCAATGATTTGTAAAATAACCGGAATAAACCCGGTCATTTTTGACCATAAATCCATTATGCGAACGCGTTCTTTTTCTTCTTTTTTTTCAAAATTCGGCGTGGGTGTCAGCTCAAGGGCGACACCAGTGAAGTGTTTTGAGACTTCATCAAGAGGCAAAACACGTTTTCCACGCGCCGGATCATGCAGAGTAACTCGTTTTTTTGACGCTTTTTTCAAGACAACAAAATGATCCAGCCCCCAATGTAAAATGCAAGGGGTCTTGAGTTGGTGGAGATCCTCCATCTCACATCGCAAGCCGCGCGCCGACAAACCAAGTTGATCAGCAGCAACAGACAAAGAGCGTAGATTTACGCCCTTAAGAGAGACGGAAAATTTGCGTCTAAGTTCCGCTAGGCTTGTTTGATAGCCATGAAACCCTGCAACCATAGCGAGACATGCCAAACCGCATTCTGCCGCCTCAGCTTGAAGGATTACGGGGAGTTTGTTCCAGGAAAAGAGGTGCAACTTCTCTGCACCCTCAATGCCTGACAATGCACTATTGCATTGTTTTTCTTGAGATTTATTCACTATTTTGATCCTGCTACGGACAGACAAAGAAAACAGAAAATAAAATTTTGTCAAAAGTTTTTTTTAATTTTTGAAAAAATTATTTTTATGACTTGACTCTCAATACGCCTTATGGATGTATTTAAGAGAGGCTTAACACGTGAAAGATGAGTGCTGCATATTGAGGATGGCAGCGCAAAATATTCATGTATTAAAATTGGGGATGACGTGGGATATCGCTTTAAAAAGTTAGGAATATTATCCTTCTCCAGATTGACACCAACAGGCTTTAAGTCTATTTTCGGAAAAGAACAAAAAACGAACGAAAAATATTTCGTTCGCACGAATAGAGAAAGCAAAGGTATGAAGTAGGAAATAAAAAGGAGAGACTCGGTTTCCGTAGCAAGATCAGCCAAGCCTCTCCGACCATTAAAGGCGGGAAGACACTATCAAATCTTTTCGCAAATCGCAATCTTTATTCACAGAGATTGTAAAACTTGGACTGCCTACGGCAGCATAGCGAAAGGATGAAATATGATACGCAAACTCAAACCCGAAGACCTAGAACAAGCCTCCGGCGGCTTTGGTGCTGAGTACGGAGTCGGGCTCAGCGATTTATCTCCATTCCGTCTGAATGTATATGACGAGGAAATTCGAGACACAGCTCTCACCTCATCCCCAAACCCTAGTGCTAATTTAAATCTGAGCCGCCATCCCTTAACGACTGACAACTTTTCAGAGCAAAACCTACCGCTCGATATAGACACGTCTATAGAGCTTTCTCTCCCATTGACCTTAAATAACGGGCGTGCAATCCCTGCCAATAGAAGCCAGTTTTCAACGTTCGAACCTAACCAAAGAGAAAACGCCTTTCATCAACAATTACGAGCCTCAATGAATGGCCGCAACACACGATTGCAGCATAATTCCTTTCGCTCGCGCTTCTTGAACCGATAAGTCAGTAGACGTGGAAGTTATCATCAACATGACGAAAGGCTTATTCGAATTAGGCGATATCTGTCGCCTGATCATGTGGATGCTGAACGCGTTTTTATAACGCATCAGTTTTCACATTAACCGAGACGCTGTGGCTTTGAATAGACACCAATCCACAGCGCCTCATCAACCGCAAGTGCGGATGGGAACTGTTTATCCTTTCTCACCCGAATTTGCAAACCCTGACGGCGTATTGAGCCCTCTTGCTCATTGCTTCTTCAGGGTGTAACATCAGAGAAAGGAAAAAGCATGTTACGTGAATTAAATATGAATGAGATGCAAATGGTCAACGGCGGCAATCAAGCTACAGGTGTCGATTGGGAAGCTATACATGATACTATTGATTTAAATAATAACGGGTCAATCGCTGGAGAAACTGCATTGGGTGTAGTTGTCGGGGCACCTTTAGCCGCTGGCGGGGCTGCTATTGCTGGTGCATCAGCAGGTGTTGCTGCGCTGGTAGGTACTGCCGCGGGAACAATTATTAGCGTCGGTGGATTCTTTACTAGCTGGGCAAGTAACCAGAGTTCAGGGAGTTCAGGGAGTTCAGGGAGTTCAGGGAACACCTGTGGAGGCCCTGCCTCTAAAGACAACAAGCACTGTCCTAGCCCTTATTAAAAACTAAACCCTCTTATATTTATAAGGGGGTTCC
>CAYZLR010000180.1:0-3764 GCA_964479275.1 uncultured Caulobacterales bacterium | reverse complement strand
TTTTTTCGCATTTATTGCAGTTCAACCGGTGCCCACAGACAGGCAAAAAATGCTTGGAAATAGAGACAATAGCAATTCTCGACACATCTCAATCGAGAATTGCTATCCATTTGGAATGCTTAAATGATATGCATCCTGCGCATTATCAACAATATTTAGTTTTGAGGCATTCGCTGATTGAGGGTGATGCTCAAGCATGTTGATCGTTGTAAAATTTTCATGCACAAGCAAAAAAAGGTTTTTACTTGCTTGTATTCCTAATGCCGCTAATTTGCAGTTATTTATTGATAACGAGCATTTTAGTATCATAGCATGACGCGTTTTGTTTCATTACTGAAAAAACTAAACCAATTAGACTTCAGTGACCATGAATTGGTCAGTGATCAAGTTTATCTGAGAATTCCACAGATTGCTGATTATCAAAATTGGTACAATCTTAGAGAAGCTAGCCGCATCCATCTTACGCAATGGGAGCCAGATTGGGATGAGGTTTTTGCGACGAGAGAGAGTTTTGTTAAACGTGTCAAAGCTGATCGGTTGCACATTGCTGCCAAACGACGTTTACCGCTATTCATTTTCCATACTGAGAGCCATGAATTAATGGGCATGGTAACCTTATTTCACATGCAACATGGCAATCGTTGTGCCGCTTCCATTGGTTATTGGCTTGGCAATGATCATACTGGCAATGGATATGGGCAAATGGCAGTTGATGCCGTAATTCACCACAGTTTTAACCGGCTCGGTCTGATCCGCATTGAAGCGGCGTGCCAGCCTGGAAATGTTGCGTCGCGAAATCTTTTGCGTAGAACCGGTTTTCAGTTGGAAGGCCTTGCGCGGTCTTATCTTAAAATCAATAACCGCTGGTGTGATCATGAATTTTGGGCGATTTTGAATGAAAATCGCTAATAACTGTATTTTTTTGTGAATATTATAACAAAATTGCATCTACCCTCTTGCACTCTGGCTCGCAGCAAGTGAAACTATTGGAGTGGTATTTGAGAGATCGCGTGAAAATTGGGGTGATTGAAGCGGATTACTGGGAAACACCGTTCAATTATTAAGTTGCGATTTTGAGGTATCATTTACGGTTAACGAGGGGCTCGATCGTTTTGTAAGTTTATAAAATGATTTGAATTCAGAATTTTGCCGTAAGGTTTTCATAGGGGGAAAGCATGGTGGCACTGGTAAATGATTGGTATTTTTGAGACGGTAGAAATTTTTCAATTTTTTATAAACGACGCTAGTGGGTTAATCGCGGGCATTGACGTAAACATGCTGCGTATCGCTGTACTAGGTTCTCTGTTCGTGGGATTGGCCATTTTGGCTGGTTTTGCAGTTCTGAGACAGACCGCAATGACATATAGTGCCGCTTTTATGATCGGCACGGCTGCTATCCTCGAGATGTTCTGGTTGAACTTCCTGCAAGCGCCTAGTGCGAATATCATCGTTTTGCTGCAAGGGATTTTCGGGGCCAGCGTCATAATTTTTCTGTCATCCATCATCAAAATTGCTCGAAATAATGTCGGATTGGGCGGGCTTATGTTTGCCGCTTCTCTCGTATTTATAGGGGTAGGTATCATTAACTTTGTTGGACGGGCTGACTTTTCTATTTTGATGGTGAGATCGCTGCTTGCGGTTGGTGTCTTCTCTTTTCTCCTTTCTGCTATGCAGTCTTTTAAAGGCGATCGCGGTGCGCAACTTGTGTTGCCGGGTACAATTTTATCTCTCGGCGCGTTAATCACATTCATCACAATAGGGGCCGGAGGATTATTGGCTCATATCTTGTTTGCTTCCGGTATCTTGTTAGCGGGCTTGGCCTCTTTAACCTATCGCTATGATGTCTCGGGGCAGTTGGAGCAAGACAATATTGCTGCTGCTGAGCTCGGTTTGGGATTGGCGGCGGGGACTGCGGTTGGGGCTGTGTCTGGTCTAAAGGGCGCAGCCGACGCTAAAAGTACCAAGGCATCTCAATCTTTTTTAGATACGCAAACCAGTAACAAGAAACTGGAAACACCTAAGCAGGACACTATGGCAAGTCACAAAAATAAATCAGGGCAATGTGCTGTAGAGCAAAATGGGGGGCGCAAACCTCCAATGTCGTCTGAGCGTTTACTCGAGGTGTTGGATTTTTCCGGCATTGCTGTATGGGATTGGAGCCTTGATGGAGTCTATCAGAGCCCATCCCTATGTGCGGCTTTAGGCTCAGATTGCGAAGCAGAATTTACGCCAGAAGCGATGCGAGCTTTCATAAGTCCTTCACATCTTTCAATTTTTGAAGAAGATGTCTTGGGACATGGAAGAAATGACGGCGGCTTTGATACGACCATTTGTATTCATAATGGTCAGGTGATGCGAGTACGCGGGGCGCGTGCGATCGATAGTTCTGGTCGTTTGGAGCGAGTTGTTGCCTTTTTTGAGAGCCCCCTTACGAATTCGGCTCTAAACTTAGCAAAAGAAAAACAGCCGGCGCCTAGCCAAGAAGAGGTTGCCTCTGCATATTCTCCTGCTGTTCCTGTTCCCTCATTTGATAAAGAGTCTCGTACTGAGGTGGATTCAATCCCTGGTGATCAAAACCCTCGCGATGAAGATGATATATCTGCAAAGATTGCCATTGAATATCGTCCAATGGTGGCATTCGCATCTAAGGAAATTATAGGATACCGTGCGATACGCTCCAGCGAAGGAGAGGTAAGCACAGATGAAGGAGGAGGGGCCAATTCCTCAATTTCAATAAAATCATTAATTGATCACGGAGCGCAATTATTGTCGCGAGAATTAAGCGCGTACGAAAATTCCAATGCTGATAGTGACAATCCCAATCAGAGGCGCGTTTCATCTGATGCTTTCATAGCCTTGCGCACCACATGGGAAGAAGTGAGAAAACCAGATTTTTTTGATGATGTACACATGTCTATCCGTCAAAATAAATTACCTTATGGTGCCCTTGTTTTAGAAATGAATGGGCTCGCTGGTATAGAGGATGTAAAAAGCGCAAAGACATTGTTCTCGCAATTGCGCCAAGCGGGCGCGCGCATCGCATATGCGGATAATGATTTGAGCAGTAAGGTGCTCGGTAATCTGCATCGCTATGACTTTGATTACATCAGTGTTGATCAGGAAATTGTTAGTAAAATAGGAACACAAAGTAAGAGCGGTCGCTCTGCGAAATCATTATTAAGCTTGGGACGTGATTTAGGCATACGGGTCTTAGCTAGTGACATAGTGGATGATTCAGCACTTAAGATGCTACAAGATTTGGGCTGCCACCATGGGGATGGCGACGCTTTGGTTAATGCGGCACTCTTTTATGCCGATATCAATCACGATAACTCTGAAAATGTTAGTAAAGATAGTCATTCAAAAGATGAGCATGATCACTCAAAGGAAACGCTTTTAAAGAGCGAGATGTCGTCTTCAGAGGGGGGGATTTCCCTTGATGAATGGAGCGCAAACCAGACCAATCAGGCTACAAAAACTCATCTTGATAATCATGAGCCCCCTGGAAAAGAGTTTGTTTCAAGTCTGAAACCTGAAAATAGTAAGGATGCCATTCCCAGTATCCGAGAAGCTTTTGTGAACTCTGTACCATCTTTTGGTCCTGACACAGAGCAATCTTTGGAGGATTCCTCTGAAAACTCGGCGCGATCACTGCCCAAGTGGCGTACTTGGGTTAAACAGATGCGCTAATTTAAAATGGCAATTTCATAAATCAAGACCTCTGAACAAAACCGGTGATTTTGGGGTTATTTTATAATAGCCAA
>CAYZLR010000179.1:0-3879 GCA_964479275.1 uncultured Caulobacterales bacterium | reverse complement strand
TCAGTGAATCACGATTTGCCCTAAATCTGGAGACTTTTTCAGCAGCCTGTTAAAGAAATAAGTTCCTTTCCGGCAAGATGCCCGCAACGTTTTGGCATGACCTGATCTTCAATCTGAATAGCATTTGCCCCCATCCGTTCAAAAGTCCGTGCTGTATGCTGAACATTTACAACATTCCCAAATCCTGTATCGGCATCGACAATAATAGGGATCGAAACGCGATCACGAATGCGACCAATAACATCCGCGACTTGGGATGCAGAAACAAACCCCACATCCGGACGCCCCAAATGAGTATACGCAACAGATGCACCAGAAAGATAACAGGCCTCAAAATCGGCTTGCTCAACCATTAATGCCGTTAACGGGTCAAAAACGCCAGGCGCAAGCAGCGCTTCATTTTGCTGCAATCTTTTTTTCAAGGAAATGTTCATGATAAATATCCTTTTGCGGTATGTACCTGCTTATGCCCTAGTTTTTTCTTCAATGTTGTAATTAATCCGCCTGCTTCGATCATCTCCAACAAATGAGGAGGTATTGCCGATGTGGAGATGATTTGAGCAGATGAGAGGTTTTGAACGGTGCCGACCGTAAGATCAATCTCAAGCTCATCTTGGGCACAAATACCTTGATCTTTAGGAATAACGAGTGCAGGCAAACCAATATTGATAGCATTACGATAGAAAATACGGGCAAATGATGTTGCTAATACACATCCAACCCCAAGTAGCTTTAAAGAAATAGCGGCTTGCTCCCGGCTAGAGCCGAGGCCAAAATTTTCACCGCCCACGACAATATCATTGCATTGTACTGCATTCGCAAAATCAGGATCAACCGATACAAGGCACTGCTTTGCCAATTCTTCGGGCGATAGTTTCATAAGATAACCGGGGGCAAGTACATCCGTATCAATATTATCACCAAACAACCATGCCGCTCCGTTTATCATCACGCGCCCTCCGATGCTGTTGATACACTACTCGCATCCAAGAATTCACGCGGGTCAATTATCCGTCCTGCGATAGCTGCCGCAGCAACAGAATAAGGAGACCCAAGATAAACACTGGCCTCAGCGTGCCCCATACGCCCTTTAAAATTTCGGTTCGTGGAAGAAAGGCAGGTTTCACCTTTGGCCAATAAGCCTGCCCCCATGCCCGCACAAGCCCCACAGCCCGACGGCATGATGATCGCGCCAGCCTCGGTCAATATTTGCAATGTTCCATCTGCTGAAGCCTGCGCTGTAACATGCGTTGTCGCAGGGGCAATGAGTAATCTGGTTTTGGAAGAAACGTTTCTGCCTTCTAGGACCCTGGCAGCCATCTGCAAATCTTCTAGTTTTGCGCCGACACACGCACCTATGTAACATTGATCTATCTCAACAGGCTCAGTGTCTGCAATGTCGTGCGTGTTGGCAGGCGAATGCGGAGCCGCGATTTGCGGCATCATTTGCGTGACATCAATTGCAAAAATTTTCTCATAGCGAGCATTATGATCCCCCTGCCAATCAAGCGCATCACCTTCAAAATCTCCGCCATGGCGCCTAATATGTTCAATCGTCTTTGCATCGGGTGCGATTAATCCTGTCTCCGCGCCAAGTTCAGCCGCCATGTTAGACAATACCATTCGTTCAGACATGGACATTTTAGCCGCAACTTCTCCAGTATATTCGACAACCTTGAAATTGTTATCCATACCAATGTCGCGACATAATCTCAGCATCAAATCTTTCGCCGTCACACCGTCGGCAAAAAAAACATCCAGTTTTACCAGAAGGGTTTCTGGCACACTCACCCAAGTTTCCCCGGTTGCGACAATGCCAATCATATCAGTCGCCCCAAAACCAGCTGCATATGCGCCAAAAGCACCTGCAGTTGGTGTATGAGAATCCCCACCGGCAATAAACATGCCCGGTTTCAGGAGGCCGTTTTCAGGCAAGACAGCATGACATATACCGCGCATATCAAAAAAGTGTTCAACCCCGTAATCCTTCACAAACTCCCTTGTTTCATGAAGGATCTTGGCACTCGCAGCATCAACAGCGGCAACATAATGATCAGACACAATAACAACCCTCGATGGGTCCCATAGCCCAACCCCCATTTGCTCCAATTTCGGTCGCCATCGGCGCGGACCGCTAGAATCATGCGCCATAGCCAGATCAACCCTCACTGTGACAATTTCTCCAGGAAAAACTGAAGATTTTTGACACGCTTTTGCTATAATTTTTTGCGCAAGTGTCTGTTCTGACATATTTTTTAATCTAATAAGCGGCAATGGGCCAAAATGTGGCTGTACCGCTTGGTTGTCTAATGGTATAAGTATATATCATTTATAAAACTATTCAACTAAACATTTTCAGGGATGATCATTCCGCATCAAAACGCGCTAAACAGGAAAGTTAACCGACCTAATGTCAATGACCAAAACAGCTACTAACGACACTCTTACATTCGATTGGCAGGACCCACTTCTGCTAGAGCAGCAGCTCAGCGAGGAAGAATGCATGATACGTGACGCCGCGAAAGGGTATTGCGAAAGCAAACTTTTGCCACGGGTGATTTCGGCAAATCGCGAAGAACGCTTCGATCGGGAAATCATGAACGAGCTTGGCGAACAGGGGCTTCTTGGTGCCACAGTGTCTGAAGCCTATGGTGGCGCTAGCGCCAGTCACGTTGCCTATGGCCTAATTGCACGTGAAGTTGAGCGCGTGGATAGCGGATACAGATCCGCAATGTCGGTACAATCCTCACTTGTAATGTATCCAATTGAGGCTTTTGGTGACGAAGCCCAAAAACAAAAATTTCTACCAAAACTAGCGACAGGCGAATGGGTCGGCTGTTTTGGGCTTACGGAAACGGATGGTGGCTCTGATCCCGGTGCGATGCGCACGAAAGCAACAAAAGTTGATGGTGGATATCAATTGAAGGGGGCTAAAATGTGGATCACCAATTCCCCTATAAGTGATATCGCTATTGTTTGGGCAAAACTAGATGATGTCATTCGAGGATTTATAATAGAAAGAGGCATGGAGGGTTTCAGCACACCGAAGATTACCGGGAAACTTTCTTTACGCGCTTCTATTACCGGTGAGATTGTCTTAGATGATGTTTTCGTATCTGAAGAAAACCTGCTGCCAAATGTAAAAGGTCTACGCGGTCCGTTCAGCTGCCTCAACAAAGCACGTTATGGTATTTCGTGGGGCGCGATGGGGGCTGCAGAGGCTTGTTGGCTACATGCACGTGATTATGCGATGGAGCGCATCGTATTCGGCAAACCCATCGCGGCAACGCAACTCGTTCAGAAGAAATTAGCCGATATGCAAACAGAAATCGCGCTCGGTCTTCAAGGTTCTTTGCAACTAGGGCGCCTTCTCGATAGTGGGGCCTACGTACCTGAAGCAATATCTTTGCTAAAACGCAATAATTGTGGAAAAGCCTTAGACATTGCTCGAGTGGCTCGTGATATTCACGGCGGAAATGGCATTTCCGAAGAATATCATATTCTTCGCCACGCGATGAATTTGGAAACTGTAAATACATATGAGGGCACACATGATATTCATGCGCTCATTCTCGGGCGCTCGCAAACTGGTCTGCAAGCATTTCAATAAAGGTGACAGATGGCAAAATATGCCCCAACAGTCCCAAGGTATCCTGGTCAAGTATTTGCTTTGTGGTGTACGGATGGACCGAATGCTCAAAAACTACGCGATGAGCATCTCGAAGGTCATCTTTTGCATGTAGAAAAAACTATGACCGCTATATTGTAGCAGGGCCGTTGCGCCCAACGGATAAACAAGAGCTAGAGCAGATTCAATTTACTTGCAGTCGTATCCTGCGACTGAGAAGTAGTTCCAGCATTCGGTCGTGCTGAAGGTTT
>CAYZLR010000178.1:0-3925 GCA_964479275.1 uncultured Caulobacterales bacterium | reverse complement strand
CCTGCTATTCAAACCATGAAAACTGAAGTTTTTCAGCTGCCTGTTAAAGCACCTCAGCGATTCGATTTGAAAATGGAGTTGCTTTAGAGTAATTTTAGACCTCTGATAACAACACAACGCCTCCTCTTGACGATGCCTCCTCTTGGACTTCGCTTTCTTGCATTTTTGCAAACATATTTCACACGCTTATTTTGCTCTCCGCTATAAGTTTCAAGAAAACACTCTATCAATTCAATATTGGAGAAATAAATGATCGGATATGTAAGTGTCTGTCCGGGAATTCAAATTTACAGAGATACAGCCTAAATTATTAGGTCATCGGAGAAGGTTCATAGCAAATTTTGTCTCAAAAAATGCCGAGATATCGCGCAATTTTGAATCAATCTGCTATTCCCGGACAGACACTAACACTTGGAACAAATGACATCGCAAAAGCAGCCCCTTTTTATGATGGATTAATGGCCCTTATCGGCGCCAAGCGATTTATGGAGTCAGATAATTTTATTGCATGGGGTACGTCGATGGAAGCACCCGGCCTCTCAATTATAAAACCCCATGATGGCAATCGCGCTAGCGTTGGCAATGGAACGATGGTCGCATTGGTTGTCGAGACTGAGGCTCTGGTCAATGAGATGCATGCAAAAGCTCTCGCCCTTGGCGGTCAGGATGAAGGGGCACCAGGGCTTCGGGGCGGGGGGTTTTATGCCGGTTATTTTCGTGATTTGGATGGTAATAAACTCAATATTTTTTGTATGAAGCCCCCTCAAAGCTAAAAACCATAAATTCACAGCAGATGAACCATCACCAGTTACAAACGGGGCTTAGAAGCGGCCAAGCTGAGAAGCTCACGTCTCTAAGCTACGCGCCAACACTTTCTGAGCCGGCCTATCTTGAATCAATCTGCGTACAAAAGTTAAAAGATTATCGATAAGATCGCTCTAAAATTTGTCATGCGCGCAATAGTCTTATATGCAACAAGCTGGAGCGTGCGGTGATGATTTGTTTCTAGGCACCGCCCAAATAACGATATTGATAGAGCAGGCCCCATGACGTCCTTGAAAGATATTAGATCCGGTTTTCTTGACTATTTTGCCAATCAAAAATCGGGCCCCCATACCATTGTGCCCTCGGCACCCCTGGTGCCACAAAATGATCCAACATTGATGTTTGTCAATGCGGGTATGGTGCCCTTTAAGAATGTTTTCACTGGACTAGAAACCAGAGATTACACCCGCGCAGCAAGCTCGCAAAAATGCGTTCGTGCAGGGGGGAAACACAATGATCTAGATAATGTTGGCTACACGGCCCGTCACCACACTTTTTTTGAGATGTTAGGAAATTTTTCCTTTGGGGATTATTTCAAAGAAAATGCCATTGAGGCAGCATGGGAATTAATCACAGGTGAGTACGGCCTCGCAAAAGATAAATTGTTAGTTACCGTTTATCATACCGACGATGAAGCCTTTGACTTATGGAAAAAAATTGCCGGCCTTGACGATCATCGTATTATCCGTATTCCAACTAATGATAATTTCTGGGCAATGGGCGATACGGGGCCTTGCGGTCCTTGTTCCGAAATTTTCTTTGATCACGGTGATCACATACCGGGCGGCCCTCCTGGCTCCCCCGATGAAGATGGGG
Organism: uncultured Caulobacterales bacterium; assembly: GCA_964479275.1. Taxonomy (GTDB): domain Bacteria; phylum Pseudomonadota; class Alphaproteobacteria; order Caulobacterales; family Parvularculaceae; genus CALLPQ01. Next base: position 2,284 of record CAYZLR010000178.1, on the reverse strand, counting down.
ATCGATTTATAGAAATCTGGAATCTAGTTTTCATGCAGTTTGAACGTCATGATAATGGAGACCAGGTTGCTTTACCCAAACCCTCCATTGACACGGGTATGGGCCTTGAGCGTATTGCTGCTGTTATGCAAGGCGTGCACGATAATTACGATGTTGATTTGTTCAAAACGCTGATTAATTCAAGTGTAGAAATAACTGGACGAAAATCAGTTGCTGAAGATGCCGCTGCGCATCGCGTTATTGCGGATCACTTGCGCTCGTCGTGCTTTTTGATTGCTGATGGTGTCTCACCCAGCAACGAGGGGCGTGGGTATGTCTTGCGCAGAATCATGCGCCGGGCGATGCGTTATGCCCACAGCCTTGGCACTCGCGATCCACTATTGGCACGTTTAGCACCCTTACTGGTTGATGAGATGGGCGGGGCATTCCCAGAGCTCGTTCGTGCGCAATCACTGATTGAGCAAACACTCGACAGCGAAGAGAAAAAATTTCATGGCTTACTTGATCGCGGTATAAAAATATTACGTACAGAAACAGGTAAATTAGGCGATGGAGAAACACTGTCCGGGGAAACAGCCTTCCGACTTTATGACACATATGGTTTCCCATTGGATTTAACCCAAGATGCACTGCGCCGAGAAGGTCGATCTGTCGACACGGACGGGTTCAATAAAGCCATGGAAGCTCAAAAAGCAACAGCTCGGGCTGCTTGGGCAGGTTCAGGAGATACAGCGTCCGATACAGTGTGGTTTGATTTGCGCGAAAAACATGGCAGCACGGAATTTTTAGGATACACCACCAATCAAGCCGAGGGCATTGTTCACGCCATCTTAAAAAATGGTTTGCCCGTTGAGAATGCACAAGCTGAGGATACAGTAGAATTTTTAACAAACCAAACTCCATTTTATGCAAAGTCAGGTGGTCAGGTCGGCGATAAGGGGTTGGTCACAGGAGACGCCAATCTCTTAATCGAAGTTGCTGATGTGAAAAAACGTGTTGGCTCCCTTCATGGGCATATTGGTTTAATCAAGAGCGGAACATTAACCATCCAGGATAATGTGCGCTTACACATAGACAAAGAACAACGCGCACAGGTCAGATCAAACCATTCTGCAACACATCTTCTTCATACAGCGCTTCGTAATACTTTGGGTGATCATGTCGCGCAAAAGGGGTCCTATGTGGGGGCGGACCGTTTGCGTTTTGATTTTGCCCATCCCAAAGCAGTATCTATCGACGAAATTCAAACCATAGAAGCTGAAGTTAATGCCGTAATTCGTCAAAATACGGCTGTTGCGACTAAAATCATGTCCTATGATCATGCGATTGAGTCAGGCGCCATCGCTTTATTTGGAGAAAAATATGACGACGATGTGCGTGTACTGAGTATGGGCACAAATATTGATCACGAAGAAAAATCATACTCTGTAGAACTTTGTGGCGGCACCCATGTGAGCCGCATTGGCGATATCGCGCTGTTCAAGATCATTAGTGAGAGCGCTGTCGCAGCCGGTATCCGGCGCTTTGAGGCCCTTACAGGCGAGCGGGCGAGACTTTGGCTTGAGGATCAGGCACGCTCAGCACGCACAGCAGCAGAATCACTAAAGACCAGCCCTGATGGATTAAACCAACGTGTCGCCTCTTTGTTAGCAGAACGCCGACAATTAGAGCGCGATTTAAACGAAGCAAAAAAGAAAATAGCCATGGGCACAGGGGCAAGTGGCGAAGAAGGTACGAGCGATAAACCAGTCGAGATTAATGGGATTAGCTTTGTAGGCCGAGTGTTAGAGAGCGTCGCGGCAAAAGATTTACGCAGTTTGGTTGACCAATCAAAGCAACAACTGAGCGAGGGGGTTGTGGCTTTTGTGGGCGTTAACGAGGGTAAGGCTGCGCTAACAATTGGCGTAACACAGGAATTGTCTGCGAAAGTAAGCGCCGTGGATCTGGTCCGCGCAGGTGCACAAGCCGTTGGCGGTAAAGGCGGCGGCGGGCGCCCTGATATGGCTCAAGCAGGCGGCCCTGATGGAGAGCGCGCTAATGAAGCCCTTGAGGCCATCGCAAAAAAAATCAACGAAGCAACAAAGAGTTGAGATTGTTCGACTCTTTATGCCCCTCTCCAGCCTCAATGGTCGTGCCTCAGTTTGAATTCGAATGGCAATTTGGCCCAGAAGTAGTCATTAAGGTGAAGGTGTTTAACGGCAGATTGGCAGCGTAGGCCATAGCTATTAAAGCATTTTGCGTGTCTGTGGGAACCGGTTGATCTGTAATAAATGCGAAAAAAGAA
>CAYZLR010000177.1:0-3998 GCA_964479275.1 uncultured Caulobacterales bacterium | reverse complement strand
CCCGTTCTTCTTCGTCTTCGACTATAAATTTTTGGTTCATGATATCAAACAGGCCGCTACAGGCGAGTAGGCCCATGAGCGCCGGTATCTGGGGGATGCCAGGTTGCAGCATTTCGAAACCCATCGTTCCGCGATAATATCCCAGCAGGCTGGTTCCGACTGTCCCAAGCAGGATGCCCAAAATGCCGGCTATCAATCCTTTTCGAACGCTATCACCGCTCACGCTCGCAATCATGGTTAGACCCCACAAAATTATCATCAAATTTTCCAAAGGGCCGAGTTTTAGAACGGCACTTGCTAAAAACCCTATTACAAGCAGCAATAATATATAACTGCCAATCATCGCGACGACAGAGGCCATTAATGACAGGCCTAATGCTTCATTGTGGCGTCCGTCTTTAGTCATCGGGAATCCATCAAATGCCGCTGCAACTGAACTGGATGAACCCGGCAGGCCCATCAAAATACTGGGAATTGAACTGCCAAACCCGGCGCCAGTAAACATTGCTGTCATAAACATTAGGGCGGTGAAGAGATCCATATGAATGGTTACCGGCAGCAAAAGCGCCAATACCATCACGCCTGATAGCCCGGGTATAGCGCCGCCCACCACGCCGGCAATTAATCCTGGAATAACAACTATCCAAGGCGTCCACGAATTATGTAAAATATCAATGGCGCCTTTTATGGATTCAACATCAAACATCAGGTCTACATCAAAGTTGTCGGAATGGGCGCAAGCGATAAAATCGTAATTAGCCATGTCGCGAATGCGGAGAAAATGACGGAAAAAACCAATACACGACCAAAGCGGATCTCACCTTGTATGATTAGACTCAAACCGATGAACAGAAAGCTCGCGATTTCAAACCCAAATGGGTTGAGAACCAAAACATAAGTCACTAGCAGTACCATCATAGCGGCGTTACGTATCGATGTCGGCTCCAATAAATTACGTAGGGATAGCTCTTGCGGTGTATCGTCTTCGCCTATGGGATGAACCTGAATTTCCATTAACAGCGTAATAATATATAAAATCGAGATAGCCGCGACGCAGGGACCGATCATTATCAGATTATAAATACTTTGGGAGGCACTTCGAGCATCAAAAAAGTACCATAAAGATGACGCCGCGATCAATGTGGAGAGCAGAATATGGCCCCAATCGGCCTGAATTTTCCATTTATAAAGATGCATATTTATTTAGTTTTCATAGATCGGCGACAAGTCGTTAAGTGTCTTTATAAGGTGCTTTCGTCAGTTTGGTTATTCGTATTTTTTCAATAGATCAGAGTATTTTATAAAAAGGTCATAAGCTTGTTCTGATTCAAGGTTCGATGCTTCAGGCCCTTGCCAGTTATGTGCTACGAATTGCATTTGCATATCCGCAATAAAAGCGTCGCTGGTCACAACCCGTTCAAAGGCAGCAACTATTTTTTTGTATCTTTCAGGATGCTTGGTTTTAAATTCCTTGGAGGCGATCACGCTTTTCAATGAACTCGGAACAAACTCGACTGTTTTTCCTATATCATCCAGTAATTGGTTCATTGTCGGGACGTCTATGCCCGGCTTTAGGTCCTCGGGCGCAAAAACAGACAATTCGGGTTGAAAGACCGCGAGGGACCTTGAGAAGTCACTGATAGATACATAGCTCTCATGCGTTACAACGCCAAAATCCACTTGCCCTCCGGCCACCGCAGTGCGCAATTGACTGCCCGAGGAATAATAAACCATCCGGAGGTTTTCTGGGGGAATATCCATGGCATCCAAAGTCAACAAAACATTTATCTGGCCACCTGATCTCGGCAAAATACCAGCCGAATATTTCAGTGGATTTTCACCGATATCTCTAAATAGAGATATGGCGTCTTTGTGATCGTGTTTGTTATTGAGCATGAGCCCTGACATACTGTTCCATTGATTGTTTATGAAAACAAAATCATCCAGCTCAAATGCGACGACATCATCATTCATAGACCAGACCATGAAGGGTACGGGTGCAGAAACCAGATATGTGTAACCATCGTCAGGTTGACGTAATAAATAGTTGGCCGCTTTTGTCGTGGCACCGGATATATTTTGTACGACAACCGGCACGCCGAGATCTTCTGACAAATGTTTGGCCAATCCCCTTGCCATTCTGTCAAATACGCCGCCAACACGATTTCCGGCAATAATTGTAATAGGGCGGGACGGCCAATCGTCCAGAGTTTCTATTTTACTATCGGGTTTTGAGGTTTCGTGCGATTTTGTCGGTGTAATAAAGGCGACAAAGGCTGCAAACAGCAATAGTCCCAAGGCGCAATATCGGCCAATCCATGAAGAGAAAAAAGGCTTAATTGAGCTCATTTCGAAACCGGTATGCGGTAAACCCAGGGCCGCATTACTTTATCGACCTTTTGAAATTCTTTGATCTTGTCTCGAAATGTTAAACTATAATCAAGTGAGTCCAATCCCGTGAGCAAGCTTTCACGTCGCCAAGAATCGATTGCGAAAGTTAAAGTTTCACCGTTAGGAGTTTTAAACTCATTGCGATTAAGATCGATTTGAAACTCCCCCGAATTTATCTGTGCCGCAAGATGCTCAATAGTTTTTACCGGAAATGTTATAACCAATAGACCCTGTTGAAAACAATTGTCGTAAAATATGTCACCAAAACTGCTCCCCACGAGGCATCGAAAGCCAAGTACCTTAAATGACTCCGCAGCCATTTCTCTTGAACTTCCACATCCAAAATTTTCGCCCGTCAGAATGATTTTGGCGCCTGCATTTTCAGGCTTGTTGAGCCAGAATTTTGGATTGGGTTCGCATTTCTCATTGTCACCATTAATGTAACGCAGCGCAGTGAAAGCAACATCTGCAACTGACTTGTCGGTTGTCAAAGATTCTAACGGCGCAATTATATCTGTATCAACGTCTGGGGCCAACATGGCCACAGCTTTGCTCTTAACGCTTTTAAATTTTTCCATTTACCCAGCCTTTGCATGTGGGATATCCAAACTTGCGACATCCGTTATTTTTCCTGCAATTGCCGCCGCCGCCGCCAATCGAGGGCTGGCAAGATGGGTACGAGATAACGGACCTTGACGGCCCATATAGTTTCGATTTGAAGTCGATACGCATCTTGAGGTGGGGGGAACTAAATCTCCATTGATGGCAGAACACAAGGAACAACTTGATTCACGCCATTCAAAACCGGCATCTGTAAATATTTTATCAAGACCGCGGCTCTCAGCTTGCTTCTTTACCAATTGCGATCCAGGAACGACCCACGCCACTATATTTTGCGCCACTTGACGGCCTTTAACAACTGCGGCGGCTTCTTCTAAATCCGAAAGCCGTCCATTCGTACAAGACCCAATGAAAACCTGATCAATTGGGGTGCCCGCAATGGGTTTGCCAGCTCGAAGTCCCATATATTCCAGAGCTTTACGCCAGCTATCGGCTACGTCTTTGCTGGGCGCCTGCTCTGGCGAGGGGATGTTGTCATGTATACTGATTGAATGAGACGGGTTGATACCCCAGCTAATTTGCTGCCTAAGATCACTCGCATCAATCGTAATTTCTCGGTCGAAAGTAGCTCCTTCATCGCTATGAAGCGTGCGCCAGTGAGACATGGCTTGTTCAAAATGCTCTCCCCGTGGAGCATATGGTCGTCCACGCAAATACTCGAAAGTTAATTCGTCAGGGGCTATTAACGCTCGTTTTGTTCCCATCTCGACCGCTAAGTTACACACTGTCAATCGGGCTTCAATACTCATATTTCTTATAACCGGACCTGCGAATTCAACAACATAACCCGTGCCTAGTTTTGACCCGAATTCAGAAATCAACTTTAAAATCAAATCTTTTGCCCCAGTGCGGGCGGGGAGCCTGCCTTCAACAAGGATTCGCATAGATTTTGGTTTTTGTTCTATAATACATTGTGTTGCGAGGAGGTTGGTCGTATCGCTAGCCCCGATACCCCAAGCCAATGCTCCAATACCGCCATGGGTGCT
>CAYZLR010000176.1:0-4022 GCA_964479275.1 uncultured Caulobacterales bacterium | reverse complement strand
AGGGGAATAATATGGTTACATAAAAACTGGCTGCGCTATCGGGGTTTCGTCACAAATTTTGCGTTTATATAGTTACTCAGTTGAGAAAGTCACCATTAATTTTCTCAAGCAAAGCATCATTAGCAATGATTTGCAGGTATTGCTCTGAGAGTCGGTTTAGAATTTGTGTTTCTATTGGTAGTTCCTTCATCGTTTGTCCTTTCCTTGGTTGGCATGGACGTTAGAAACAGTCGTAGCAACTGCGCGGGTATTCGGATCGCGAACGACCGTTATTTCCCGGCCATCCATACCCACAAGGATATGTTAGCTACGATGGGTTTCTAAGCCCAGTGAATGAATTTTCATTCATTTACATCATAATAACAAAATTATTTATTCCTGCACAGATGGTATTTATAAATTTACCAAAACCAATACGCCCAATCTCTCACTTTAATGGGTTTTGGCATTTCTTTTCTGCACTTCATCAAGTGCTTTGATTTGATCTACTGATTTTTTCTCAAACCAGTAAAGGATAATTTTCTTAACATTGCGGCCTTCGCGTATATTTTCTGTCCAAACTCTGTGTGAGCCGACCTTGTTTAATTCTTCAAGAGCTGGTTTGATGGCGTGTTTATTCAGGTCAGAAAATCGTTTTAGCTTACCCTTGGGAACGCCCAATATGTTCCGAAAATCATCGACAGAAAATTCATCAAAATTTTTATAAGCCAAGTTTGCTCGCTTTTGAACGATCTCATAAAGCCTGAGCGCATATTTTGATCGCAGCGCATACATGACGTGAGATTTGATACGGGCAAAGACGGTACTATTGGTTATTATTACCCGCATTTCATCTGGAAATTTATAATAAAAATACCCATCTTCAGTATCTTGCTCAATATTGGCCCCAAGAAGCTGCACTTGAAGTTTGGAAGGTTTCGCATCGTGGGTAATTTGTATGGTGGCAATCGCTCCCATCAACCGTTTCAAACTTTCTGTAATACGGTCCGTCGAGCCATGAGAGCCACGCAGAAATGATTTATGTATTTTATGGACAGTCTTACTTTCAATATCATTCCACGCATTCGCCAATAACTGGTTATAGATACGCCAATCTGTGAGGTTTAATGGTGTAATCTCTTTTAAATCAATTAATTCACCGGGCTTTATCAATGTTCCTGAAGCCTCCGCGATAAGCGGAAACCCAGAAACTTTGGAGGTTATAGTTTTAAATTCTTTAAACGCTAATTGATTCATGTGAGACTTCTTCTATTGTTTTTCTCACCTTGCGACATTCATCTGTTTTGAAACAGGAATTTTCAAAATCTATCCACAAAGAGAGACGCCCAATTTCTCACTTTTAGGTTTTGAAGTCATAGCGGTAAGCCCGATCTCTCACCTTATAGGGCCCAATTCCTCACTTAACCGAGCCCCATCTCTCACGCGACTCGGCCCAATAACTCCCCCGACTCAGCCCAATTTCTCACTTTAATCGCAAAAATCATAGCAATTGCAAGGGTTACAGCCGCACGAACATAGAATCTAGAACTTATAGAATATAGAATCAGTATGGGGATAGGTTTGACGACAAGAGGCTTTTTCATAAATTGATAGCTCAATGCTATTTGCTTGGCGAGGTGGTGCATGGGGACTGATTTTATGTGAAATAACTGCCGTTTATGCTGGCGGATAGTGTTTTAGCCGCATCTATAGATCAACCGTTTTCCCGCAATCTTAGTTTCAACATAATCAAAATTTAAATCACGGGCAATCGCATCATAGTCAATATAGTTTTCTAAATGTTCCGGTATATTTCCAAATATACCATCATCCACGAACTGCTCGGCTAATTCTTTCATCGAATCAATTTCATATATATCAACATCAAATTCGTTTGGCTCATCTTTTACAAAATTAAAAGAATATCCGCATTCGCCAACAGCAATTATTACTTGCAATTTCTCAAATTCATCCCACTCGTCACACTTCACGATAAACTGACAGATATCACCCTGATGAACACGCATGGCTTTAAACAATGCAATATCAAGCGGGTTACCGTCTATGATCTGAATCTCAAACTCTTCGACTTTATCACCGTAGCGGTTATGCAAGGCATAGCTTTTGGTTTGAAAGGTTTCAGCGTCCACAAAATTAAAACCTCTAGCAGAGATATCATACGGTTGAGCATAAAACTGGATAGTCATTCTTGTTCCCCTTTTCCTTGAGTATGGATTGCGCATGCAACCTTGCCTCGTGGCGAACAGGGGGTAGCAAGGTGCCAGTAAATTCGATGGGGTCTTGGTGCGGCCCGCAGCCATTCATGGCGAGGACACGGCCCTGTCTAATTTACTGGTTCCGCGCGGGGGCAAAGCCCTTAGTATTAATCACTAACAACGATAGCTGTCTCTTATGTAAAAAATATGTTAGTTTCTGGTAAAATCGAAATAACATTTTTGATGGGCATTATGGGAACACGTATTCTTTTATCCGCTTTATTGATGATCTTTGGTGCGATTGGGCTTTATGTAGCATACTCGTTTAATATCCATTCGCTGGTTCAAAGTGTTGGAATAGAGTTATATGGAGCATTAGTGGTCGGCTTAGTGACTTGGTTACTAACAAAAACGCCAATAGAACTGGTAGATGCCAGAGACTTGCGGAGAAACCATTTTCAACTATTTCAACTCGTCATCTCTGGTCCAAAATCCCTTACTATCGATATGATAGAAAGTTTTATTGCCAGAGTTAATGAGACGTCAGCACGATATAAATCTCAAAAAAAACGGCGGGAAGCTTTTGAAGGCTACCGTGATGACTTGGAAACATTCAAGGCCTATTTCGATAAGGAAAAACCTAAAAACCGTTCCCCCACCTATCGTGAGAAATGGAATCCGACAGCAGATTCTTTTGGTGAATTGCTTAAAGTTTTGAATAGAAAAGCATTTAAGGCGTACACGAAAGAAGCAGAATTATTCAAAATGTCCGAAGCGCATATTGATCCAGATTCCATACCTAACGAGACACCTGCATTTTCCATACATACTGATTAAGCGGAAGTTCTTTGTCGCCGTACATTAATCGCTGCTGCATCTAATCTGTTCTTAATATGCGCGGCGTAATATTTCTCGATCATCTCAACGCTTGTCCGACAGTTTTTGGCGATCTGATATATGTCCGCCCCCTCCATCAGCCGTAAGCAGATATAGGTATGGCGTAAACTATAAGCTGTTCTCGCTTGACCATCTCTATCCGTTTTCAAATCTTCTTCTTTCAAAATCGAATTTAACAATCCTGACATTGAGTTGGGAAAGACTAAATCCGTGGGGGATGGAATATTTCGTCCTTTTAAACGCTGAAAAGGCCTAACTGCTCCGTTGGTGCTTTTACAATAACCTGTGCCGCGCTTACCGCGCACATCAATTTCTAAAATAGTCTCACCTGTTTGCACATCTTCCACAATTTCAACGTCTCGATATTGCAGTCTATTGGCTTCGTCAGGGCGAAGCCCAGTATTGGCCATGAACAATACATAATCATGTAATTGCTCACATTGATAACGCCAACGTTCCTTTAATGGGTTTCTCGCGCGTCTGCGCGTTGCTTCATATAATTGCTTATATTCTTCTGGGGTAAACCATGCCCGCCGCTGGAGTTTTCCAGCGGTTTTGTATGGCATGGATAAATCGGGCAAGTGCTTCAGCCATCCGTGGCGGATAGCTGTTTTCAGCACCTGTCTTATCACCACCACCTCTTGGTGAAGAGTGGCACGCGATGGCGGCCTTGTGCCGCCTTCCAGTTTTTTAGTTGGATGTTTTGCTTGATGGGTTTGGCGATGGACGCGGTAATCCTGCACCAAACCCGCAGTGATTTGGGATACACCTTTATTGCCCATAAAGGGGATCAAATAGATTTCAAGCTGACGCTTCATATTAGCGATATAGATGGGACTGCGATCACCGCCGGTGATCACTGTATATTCATTGATGAATTGCTCGGCTGCTTCGCTAAATAGCTTCTCGCTGACCGGCTCACCCATTTTG
>CAYZLR010000175.1:0-4045 GCA_964479275.1 uncultured Caulobacterales bacterium | reverse complement strand
TTGGGTTTATTATTATTGGCTATATTTGTACTAGGTATTTTACGTAGTGCCAAAGGTGCGTTTATGCGCTTACTTGCAGGTTCTTTGTTGGTTTTTGCACTCCTAAATCCCACTATATTAAAAGAAGACCGTACAGACCTAAGCGATATTATTTTAGTTGTCATTGATGAAAGCGCAAGCCAAACAATTGGTGAGCGTATACAACAAACTAATGCTGCCATAGAAAAAATAAAATCAGAAATTAATAAATTTAATTCTAATGGTTCACCTGAAGTTGAAGTCAGAACTATAACAGTTGCTGATTCTGATAAAGACGGGACATTATTGATCAAGGCGCTTCAAGATACTGCAGCAGAAATCTCCCCTGAACGCTTATCTGCTGCAATTATTGTATCAGATGGACGTATTGACGATTATAATTCGCAAGAATTTCCAGTGCCAATTCATTTGCTTCTAACAGGTGAGAAAGATGAAAAAGACCGCCGTCTAATCCTAAAACAAGCACCCGGATTTGGCCTTGTTGGTAAAAGCGCATCACTGCAATTTAATGTCGAGGACAAAAATGGTAACATTTCGCCAGCAGAAGTTACACTAACAGTTGATGGTATTGAGCGTCTGACCCAGAATGTAACCCCTAATCAAGATATAACGCTCGATTTTGATATTGATCATGGCGGTGCAAACGTTGTTGAACTAACTATCAAACCGCTTGAAAATGAACTCACAGAACGAAATAACAGTGCGACTTTTACAGTAAATGGAGTAAGGGACCGCATGCGTGTACTTTTGGTTTCAGGCGAACCACATGCTGGAGAGCGCACATGGCGTAATCTTTTAAAGGCTGATCCTGCAGTAGATCTTGTGCATTTCACAATTTTACGCTCTCCTGAAAAACAAAATAACGTACCGCGCAACGAACTAGCTCTGATTGCATTTCCTACCCGTGAACTGTTCCAAGAAAAATTAGACCAGTTTGATTTGATTATTTTTGATCGTTATCGTCGTCGTGGTGTGCTGCCATCTGCCTATATTACGAATATTGCCAACTATGTAAAACAGGGCGGCGCTGTACTTATGGCAACAGGCCCTGCTTTTTCAGGAACACAAAGCCTCTATCGATCTCCACTTGCAGCAATCATACCAGCGCGGCCAAATCCACAAGTTATCAACCAAGGATATCATCCAAAAATAACTGAAACAGGTCAACGCCATCCTGTTACATCTGGTTTGACAAAGCTAGCTCCACGCAAAACTGCTGAGGATGGCACTCCTGGCTGGGGACGATGGTTCCGATTAAATGATGTTGAACCAGAACGCGGACATGTCGTGATGGCAGGTGCAAATGAAAAACCTTTGCTGATACTTGACCGAGTAGAAGAAGGCCGCGTGGCTTTATTAGCTTCAGATCATGCATGGTTATGGGCCCGCGGCTATGAAGGCGGTGGACCGCAAGCTGAACTGTTACGCCGCGTATCGCATTGGTTGATGAAAGAGCCTGAGCTTGAGGAAAACTCACTTACAGCATCTGTTGAGGGAACAAACTTGATAGTTACAAATCGTTCAGTTGACCAAGATCCCATAACTTTAGAGATCAAATCACCATCAGGTAAAATTACTTCACACGAATGGTCATTATTAGCACCAGGCGAATGGCGCAGTGCAATCGAGACAAGTGAACAAGGAATATACCATCTAACTCAAGGTGATTTAAAAACGATTGTAGCCGTTGGTCCACCCGCACCGAAAGAATTTGAAAATCCAATTTCTACATCAGATATACTACGACCATTTATTGACCTTTCAAATGGTTCTTCAGTTCGTATTTCTGATGGTATTCCCTCACTTCGACGTATTCGTGCAAATAGTGTTACAAACGGAAGAAATTGGATTGGCTTACCAAAAAAGAATGCCTATCGCGTAAATAACATTGCACTTATTCCGTTAGCACCTGCATGGGCAATGCTAATTCTAGCACTCGGATTAATAAGTTTTGCTTGGTGGCGGGAAGGCAAGTAATAACTTCACGCAGCGACGCGACGAGAAATTTCTTGTGCGAAATAATTTAAATGAACCGAATTTTGCCCTGTTTCATTCTGATGATCCGCAGCAGCTAAGAACTCAGCTGAAAAACCATTCAGAACTGCAATACGCATTTCAGGGTCTATTGCATGAACCTGATGCAAAAAAGTTGGCTCTTGTTCAAGTACTTCTGTCGCTGAAACCATCAAGACATCATATGCTGCTTCACAAAGGATTGCTGCAGAAGTTTCAAAATTGTCCACACGCGTAACGGCATGACCCGCTTTTTTTAATTTATTCGCAATGTAGCAGCGCATCAAATCATCTGATATAGATATCATTACATGGGCCATAATATTTCCTTTGTGTTACTTGGTTAAAGCATCGGAAATATCCATTAATATTTTACTAATTTTATTATCATTCAGGTGACTTTTGTCAGAATTACCCTTTAATCTTGATAATGAAAACCAATTAATTCATCCGTTGGTTTTGAGTTCACCTCACAGCGGACGCGAATATACCACGGATTTTATCAACTCATCTTGCTTAACTGCGCATGAGTTGCGCTCTTCTGAGGATGCATATGTTGATCTGCTATTTTCAGGTTCAGCTCAAAAAGAAGTCCCACTCATTTCGGCTAAAGCGCCAAGATCTTTTATCGATTTAAACCGAGCTGCAAACGAACATGACCTTGCTGTAATATCAGAATGCCCAAATGTACAAATTACAAGTAAATCCGCAGCTGGACTTGGAGTAATACCACGTGTTGTTGCACATGGAAAAAACATCTATCGTGGTAAAATCCCCTACGAAATTGCACAAAAACGTATTGATGAATTTTATTGGCCATACCACAATAAATTACAAGAATTATTAGAAGATCGAAAAAAGAAGTTCAGGTATGCCTTGTTACTAGATTGCCATTCCATGCCGTCAAATTTAACTTTTAAGGGAAATTTGAATTATCCTGATATCATTATTGGTGACAGATTTAAAATGTCTACCAATCCTAAACTTATGGATTTATGTGAACAAGCGTTCTTAAATGCGGGCTTTTCAGTTCAACGCAATCATCCTTTTGCTGGCGGACATATTACACAACATTATGGAAAACCAAAAAATAAAATCCATGCAATACAGATCGAATTGAACAGAAGCTTATACCTTGATGAAACTGCTGTTGTTCAAAATTCAAATTTTAAAAATACAAAAAACATGATCGATTCTGCCTTGTCAGACATCTTAAAAAGCTTACCCTTCTATCGTGATGATGAAATAATATAAAAGGCAGATTCTAATGTCTGAACCAGATAACACATATAATAAACGGATGATGGAAAACCTATATTGGTGGGGTGTTCCAACTCTTTTTCGCACTGAATTAATTGATGACCCTTCTAAATGTGATATTGGGCTCATTGGCGTTCCTCATAGTACAGGAAATGGGACCACTGAACGTGACCAACATCTTGGACCGCGTGCCGTTCGAAATGTATCTGCACTCATGAGGCGTGTTCATATGGAGTTCCAACTCGACCCATGGGAAATATGCCGCATCGCCGACTTAAACGATGTTCCATTCCCGCGTGCTAATGATAATGAAGACTGTATTCAACGCATTACTGACTTCTACAAAATCATTGATAACGCAGGCACTCGCCCCGTTTCAATAGGTGGAGACCATTCAATAACAGGTGGTATATTGCAAGCAATCGCTGGCAAAGACGCAAATCTAACAGATGGTAAAAAAGCAGCTCTTTTACATTTCGATGCTCATACAGATGTTTTCACGAAAGTAGATCATTTCCTTGGCGCACATAAGTCTGCAGCACATTGGGGCGCGTATTTGGCTGATCAAGGTCATATTGATCCGAGTAAATCTGTGCAAATTGGTATCCGTGGTGCTGCGAGATCATTAGATTGGATTCAACCAAGTTACGACTATGGATATAAAGTAATCACAATGGCTGAGTATCGTGCACAGCCAGTTGAAGATACTATCTCAACCATTCTTGAAACTATT
>CAYZLR010000174.1:0-4126 GCA_964479275.1 uncultured Caulobacterales bacterium | reverse complement strand
TTTATAATGAACTCAAATAATGAGTATCTGGGGCTTATGCTACTAAGGTAGGGCGTCCAAGATATAGCTATAGCGCGGCCTTAGCCATAGAGCCCGCTTTGTTGAGTTTCTGAGCACGAAGAAACGTTTAGTGGCTGCTCTTTCCAGTAGCCCCATATGCATTGACGTAATGACGTCCGTGGATAACCCACCCTCAATGGAGGTCTCAATCTGACCAATACGCCGCGTGAGCTTACCCTTGATGAAGTTCTTCTCTCGTGCATTCACCGCCTTGAACGTTGCCCCATCAATCACGACCATCCTGCGAGCAAATAATCCCAACTCACGTCATAATATTATGAACTGACCACAGGCTGACTGTATCGCAGGGCCATTATCTTTCCAGAAGTCAGCAATCGTTTTGAAGTCGGGAGCCAGCCTCCCTGTCAACCACACTAACTCGACATTCCAATTCGATCCACGTTCCATCCGATGGCTGGATTGGATGCGGTTAAGAAAACCGTAAAGAAAAAGCTTCAACAAAACAGATGGATGATAGCCGAGACGGCCCGTCTTCAACAAAGAGGTGAGCAAAACCTCCATTAGCACAGACTTAAATCTGTCCCATTTTATATGACGACGGACAGTTATTTTCGTGATGCAAATTTGACTTTTCTGTTAAATATCTGAATTGACATGCACGTTATTCCTCAGACTATATACTAGCAACGGGAGAATCTTTATGGAAAATGTAATCATCCTTGGGGCAGGTGCAACGACTGGTCTTGGAGGTGCTCTGGCACAACGGTTTGCCGCGCAAGGTCTTCATGTTGTCGTAACCGGGCGAACAATAGCAAAGATTAAGATGATTGAGGCAGAAGTCGCGTCTAACGGCGGTTCAATAGAAGCCCGTCAAGTAGACGTTACTTCAAAAACTGATCAAGATGACTTAATTGAGTACGTTAAAGGACGCGGAAAAATCGCCGCCGTAATCTACAATGCTGGCAATAATGCAATTATTCCATTTGAGGAATTGAGCGCCGAACAGTTTGAAGACTTTTGGCGTATAAATTGTTTCGGAGCATTTTTGACGGCTCAACGCGTGATGCCACTTTTACATAAACAAGGGATGGGTTCAATGATGTTTACCGGCGCATCGGGTTCAATGCGCGGGAAAGCATGCTTCTCTCATTTCGCAGCGAGTAAAGCGGCCCTTCGAAATTTGGCCCAATCTCTTGCACGCGAATATGGTCCACACGGCGTACACGTTGCGCATATAGTTATCGACGGTATTATCGATGGAAGCACCGCAAGGGATGTCTTTCCTGAGTATTTGGAAAGCTTGGGAAAAGACGGTGCTTTATCGCCTGAGGCCATTGCTGATGCCTACTGGTTTGTTCATACTCAACCAAGGACTACCTGGACCCACGAACTCGACCTAAGACCGTTTCGAGAAAATTGGTAAAAGCATCCCGTAGCCGACAGAATATGGCAAAGTGGTCGCGCTTTGCGTTATTGGAATGAAACAGTAGGCTTTTAAACGGGACAAATATTTAACAATTAGTCTATTGTATTTAGTTCCATTTGGTACTATATAAAATCATCTTGTGAGTTGACCTCTAGGTTAAAGCACCATTTTCAAGACACTAATTTTTTGCTTAGGATCGCATAATGACAGAATTTACCATACACGACGAAACTACAGCCCCTGAAGACATTCAAGAATTTCTGGTTCAAACAAAAAAGCGCAATGGGTTTATTCCAAATTTGCATGCGATAATGTCAGAAGCACCGGGTCTTCTCAAAGGATATAGAGAGCTAAATGATCTGTTTTTAAAATCGAGTTTTAATAGAGATGAAATAACTGTTATCTGGCAAACCGTAAACGTCGAAAACAATTGCCATTATTGTGTTCCGGCTCATACGATGGTCGCAAAAAGTATGAAAATTGACGAAGGAATTACGGAATCGCTGCGGAATGAAACGCCATTGTCAGACCCAAAACTGGAAGCCCTGCGCACATTTACACTTCAGATGGTACGTAAACACGGTGTTTTGGAAGACCATGACGTTCAAGCATTTCTAGATGCCGGATATACCAATCGTAATATGCTGGAAGTCATCTTGGGTGTCGCCATGAAAACCATGTCTAATTACACGAATCATCTTGCCGATACCCCTTTGGATACGCCATTCAAATCCGCAGCTTGGGAGAAAAGGCGTAGCTAAGCCAAGGCCGCCAATATTTAGGGTCATAAACCGTCATGGTTATGAGTAGAGATTTTTGCTGAAGAGGCGTCAATGAGATTTTCCGAATATCTAGATCGAGCAGCCGGGCTCTTTCCCGATCAAGAAGCATTTGTTGATGGCGATTTGAGACTCGATTACAAATCTACTCGGGACATTGTACACAGGATTGCCAATGTCCTGTCTTCTTCTTTAAAAATACCCATTGGTTCAAAAGTTGCAGTCTATAGCCCCAATGCGGCAATGGCTTATTTGTGCGTTGTTGGATTGAACAGATCCGACATGGTTTGGCTACCGATGAATTACACAAATACTCTTGAAACAACGATTGAACAACTCAATTTTTTTGATGCAAATTGTATTTTCTTTGACAGTAGCTTTGAGAACCAGATTGCAGAAATTCTTGAGCGCGTGCCTTTTCTGAAAACAGCTATATGCATAGACGCCAGCTCAAAACATGGCAGTTCATTGCCTAAACTGATGGAGGGCGTTAGCAATGATCATTACAACGAACCCGAAGATCCGATTGCTCACGCGGCGATATTCCCCACGGGTGGGACGACAGGCCCGTCTAAGGGGGCGATGCAAACACATCGCGGTGTTGAAGCTATGTTGATCAATCAAATGATGCTCGATATATCAGAGCATCCGCGATATCTTGCGGTATCTCCCATTACCCATGCGGCAGGATATTTTATTCCAATCATGTATACTCGTGCTGGAACCACGGTAATCTTGCCTGGATTTGATTTGGAAAATGTGCTGAATACAATTGAGACCGAACAAATTACCCACATATTCATTCCCCCAGCCGCTCTCTATGCGTTGCTCGACTATCCAAAACTAAAAGATTATGATCATAGTAGTTTACAGCGGATCTACGTTGGAGCTTCGCCGATTGCGCCCCATCGGTTCAAGGAAGCCGTAGATGTCTTTGGACCGATCCTTGAAGAGCTATATGGACAATCCGAAGCCTGTTTCCCGCTCTTAATTAAATCCCCAAAAGACTACATCGATGCCGATGGAAACTATCTGGAGGATGTGGCAGCCTCAACTGGCCGGGCCAATCACACCGCTTGGATTGAGATCATGGATGATGATGGAAATATTCTCCCCAACGGAGAAAAAGGCGAAATTGTTGTGCGCAACAATGGCGTGATGGATGGTTATTATAAAAACCCCAAAGCCACAGGCGAAGTATCAACGTTTGGCTGGCATCACACAACTGATATGGGCATTCGAGATGAAAATGGATTTATTTCAATTGTTGATCGAAAAAAAGACATGATCATTTCGGGCGGCTTCAATGTGTTCCCTGGCGAAATTGAAAATGTCCTGATCACACATCCTGCGGTGCGCAATTGTGCCGTGGTCGGTGTACCCAATCCAAAATGGGGAGAAGCCGTAAAAGCTGTGGTCCAGCTCAAAGACGGAAAAACCGTGGAAGCCGAGGAATTAATCAAATTTTGCAAAGAAAAACTCGGTAGCGTCAAAGCGCCAAAATCTGTGGATTTTTGGGATGAACTTCCTCTGACTCCCGTCGGTAAAGTCAACAAACGTAACATTAGGGATAAGTTCTGGGAAGGACAGGCCCGGGCCATTGGATAGCAATCGTGGGTAGAATTGAAGGAATAGTGAATTGACAGAAGTTTTTATTACCGGCGTGGGAATGACGCGGTTTGCTCGCCATCCTGAGCGCAGTCTACAGGATTTAGCGGGTGAAGCGCTGGATATAGCCCTTAAAGACTCCGGCTGTAGCAAAGGTGACCTCGAGACGGCTTTTTATTCCGCAGCGACTAATGGCTTGCTTCAGGGTCAAGATATGATTCCGGGGCAAATCGTACTAAGTAAAATCGGCGTAGAAAGTATTCCGATCTTCAATATTGAGAATGCTTGTGCG
>CAYZLR010000173.1:0-4276 GCA_964479275.1 uncultured Caulobacterales bacterium | reverse complement strand
TTGATTCAGCCATTTTACTACTATTAGCTGGCTGCGTTCAAAGGGGGCAGGTCACAAGAAGACAGTTAAACCACCTCCGCATCAAATGGAGTCAAAAAGCTGCTTTAAGTCTTTCTATTTTCGCATTTATTGCAGTTCAACTGCTATCCACTGGAGCAATATAACGGCTTTAGAAAATGGCACATTTTGTGGCTGCCGTGATGGGCCTGAATACACAATAAAATCTATGCGCCTGGTTCTTGATCGTATCCGGGTACAAATGAAATAACTGTTTGAAAAGCTGCGGCCGCCCCGCCGCCGCCAGCCACACAAAGAAGCAGGGTTGCGACCATATCGCCGGCTAGATGGTGAGATGTCCGCGCGATAAAGAGGAAAATTAAGAGCCCAGCTGCTGCGCGCGCATAAAATCTTGCAATATCAAAAAATGGGTCAGCAGAGTTGGGCTGGTTTTCTGCAGAAAAATGCGCAGCGAATCTAGGACGAACAAGCCAAACATAAAACCAGCATCCAAAAACAGCAGCAATCACGGCACCATATAAGGATTTATCGTGGAATAACCCAGCTAGCATCAGCCGTGCTTGATTGAAGCTAACTCCTGCGATCAGCGCGCCAATAATACCAAAGCCCAGACTAATCAAAGCCGTAGCAATTGGTCTTGTATTCTTCGCTGTACGTAGCGTTCGGTTTCCCGGTTTAGAAGGAATACCCCAATTTCGGCTCATATGGTTTTCCCTTTAAAGTTGGGTTCGGAGATCTTTTCCAAGCTAAGAATTAGCCTGATTCATCGATATAAACTTGTAAATCGTTTAAAATTTTCCGAAACATACCATGGTTTAATCGCCCGGTTTGCGTATTGTATTTTGAACAATGATAACTGTCGAATAAAGCTAAATTTTGACGTTCTGTGCACTTTTTAAGATGATTTCGCTCCAGCATGTGCCTAGCGCCGTGGCGAAAAGGAAAATGGCTTTGCTGATAACCAAAGGCACGCAAACAAGCTCTATGAGCGAGCGTACCAAGACATAGAATGGCTTTCAAGGCAGTCATTGTCTCAATCTGTTTGGACAAAAATGGCGCGCAATTGTTAAGCTCATCTGTGGTGGGTTTGTTTTGTGGAGGTACACATGCCAATGTATTTGTAATGCGCACATTTTTTGAAACCAGATTATCTGAAGGGGCTTTCTCTCCATCCTCATGATAGTTTCCTGTAACATATCCATTCTCAATTAAAGCTTGAAACAAAAACGCTCCAGAGCTATCGCCGGTAAAAATTCTGCCTGTGCGGTTCGCCCCTTTTAATCCGGGAGCAAGCCCAACAATTAAAATAGGTGCATCAACGCGTCCCCAAGGAGGAATGGCGCCATTATACCAATCTGGTTGACTTGCCTTTTGAGTTTTTCTGTAATCCACTAGACGTGGACATTTCCTGCAGCCCTTGGGAGGAACGCCTTTTTGAGCTGTTTTTTTCATAGGTGCGTCTCGATCAATAGATTCGAAATTTTTATTTTTTCTATGCATACGAATGATTAATTTCTTTACATATAAAAATGGGAGAGGTCATCTTCAGCATCAAAATAGCATGCAGAAAATCTTTAGCATGAAGCGAACACCCCTTTCACTGGGGGTAAAATGAAACCTCGAAACAAGCATTTACTGAGCTTGATCGGCGCAGCAGATCAGCGGCATGGATACCTGCCTGTTGTCAGCCCAAGTTTATGTAAATTCCCTGTAAAGCATACCTCATTGCTTAATTACTAATTGCTCCATGGTTTTATAAGCAAGATTTATTGTCATTGAGGATTAAACACGACTCATTATCTGTGCACACATTCTAGTCATGATCTTCGTAGTCATCTTCAAAGGCATCATCTTCGTATTCAAAATCATCGTCTTGCGAAATATCATGATGCTGTTTACGCATTCCGCCGCTGGCACGCCCAATCGTGCCCTCAAGATTAACTAGATCAATAAAGTTATCTGCCTGACGGCGAATTTCATCGGCAATCATGGGGGGATTTGTTTTGATAGATGAAACTACTGTCACACGAGTGCCTTTTGCTTGCGCGGCTTCGATGACACGACGAAAATCACCATTTCCGCTAAACAAAATAATATGATCCAGATGCTCCGCAAGAGTTAAAATTTCTACGGCCAGTTCAATATCTGTTGAACCGCGATAGCGTTTTTTTCCTTGACCATCTACAAATTCCCGAGAAATTTTCGTGATCATTGTGTAGCCATTATAATCAAGCCAATCTATCAGCGGGCGTAGGGGCGAGTAATCTTGATCTTTTTCTTCTTGAATGGAGGTAAAGTAAAAAGCTCTAACCAGCATTGTCTCATCTTTCGCGATGGACAGTAATTGTTTGTAATCGATATCAAATCCAAGAACCCGTGCAGCCTTGTAAAGATTAGCGCCGTCAATAAAGAGTGCCGTTTTTTCGGTCGATTTAAAATTTAGAAAAGTCACTTTTTAGAACTCCGAGAGAAAAGTTTTTAACACAGTATAAAGGGGAGAGAATGAATGGATTATGCGTTAAGTAATGAGGCTATAAAAATAAAATTAATGCTTGTGCTGAGTATTATAAAATATAAAAAACATGAAAATGAATAGTGATTGTTTAATATGAAATAGGGGCTTTAATAATTGATTACATCTTATGACAAAATTTTGGTTGTTACGGACTGCAATGTCAATCCTATTTTACAATTATGATCGTGATTCGAGTTAACCAATTAGTGAGTCGCTAAATCTCGATCAATTTGGGATATTTTGCGCGCTCATTTAGGTATAAATTTGTGTATTATCGCGCAAATTACCTACGCATCAAATGATATCTAGGAGGCACTTTAAAGCACATCCACTTCAAATTGAATCGCTGAGGTACTTTAAGTCTTTCTTTTTTCGCATATGTTGCAGTCTAACTGGTTCCCACAGACACGCAAAATGCTTTAAGTTATTGTTTTGCGACATGTCCGGACGCTCAATAGGTAATCACTTGAGCGGGAAATGCTTTAAAATTTCGATAGATGGGTATTTGATGATTTTGATCGCTCTAGGCGCAAACTTAGCACATGAGGGACGAGAGCCTGCTGAAACAATCAAGCATGCGATCCGCGTGCTTGATCGTCTATTCACATTAGACAAAGTCTCCAGCCTGTATGTTTCTCCTGCATGGCCAGACCCTGCAGAACCCCCATTTATTAATGCTGTTGTTACTTCAGACAAAACACTCCCACCAGAAACAGTTTTAAAGGCACTGCACATGACCGAAAAAGCTTTTGGGCGTGTGCGGGCAAAGCTTAATCAAGCCAGGACACTTGATTTGGACTTATTAGCCGTGGATAAAATCATCCGTCAGCCAGTTTCAGATAATAGTTTAATCTTGCCTCATCCTCGCATCGCGCAGAGAGCTTTTGTTCTTGCGCCTTTGGTTCAGATTTTGCCAGATTGGCAGCACCCGATAACAAATATTACGACCAAAGAGATGCTCTCTCATCTTGAGGCCAAAGGAGAGCTTGAGGTCGATATTTATAATGGAGAAGAGCGTGAATAAAAGTTTTCGGTTTTACGCACATAAGATCTGATCGAAGCAATCATTTGATTCGGATCAACCAAGAGTTGTACTTGATAGGGCACTTAGAAATAATAAGGCCGTAAAACTGATTATGCAGGAGGAGGGGACTTAGCCAATTCAAGCCTGAATAAAAATACAACGCAGGCGAAGTTCGAAAAAATCAATACTCAAAAGAAAAGCTACTTGATTTTGCCTTCTTTGAATTCGACATGTTTGCGAGCAACTGGGTCGTATTTTTTTAATACAAGTTTTTCTGTCATGGTACGCGTATTCTTCTTAGTGACATAGAAGAAGCCAGTGCCGGCAGTGGAATTCAGGCGTATTTTTACTGTTGTTGGCTTCGCCATGGGAAGTCTCCGAGAATCTATGAAGCGTGTTTTCACGCGTATTAGCGCCGGACAATAGAAAAAACGGTGCTTGTGTCAAGGGGCACTTGTTCCGTTACGGTAAAAATTCCACACCAACACAGCTTTATTGAGGTATACTTGTTTCTTGAGGATAAATGAGCCCCCAATTTCCTCTTAAATGGTCCATCATTTTCATTGTGGCCAGGCTCTCATCTAATGGCATAACCGAACATTCTAGTAATCCCTGATCCAGACAATCATGTACCGCCTCAATTTCATAAAAATAGCCAATTCCCTTTTAGAGTCCGATTCAAAACTAATATTTAGCCAGTCGTCTTGAGATCATACGGA
>CAYZLR010000172.1:0-4285 GCA_964479275.1 uncultured Caulobacterales bacterium | reverse complement strand
GAAAGCAGCCGCGTGAATTCTACGGCTGGACCCCATTAAAAATGGGGGGATTACCTCTCCAGAGCTATTTAGCTCTGGCGTCTCTTATGTTGAGTGTAGCCTTGAAGGGAAAGGCGCAGCTTGTCATCGCTATGAGGCGGAACTGTTCCTGAAGGAACTTTTGTCAGCCATTGGCATAACAGTAGTTCGACGGCCCTAATGTTATCAGTCAGCTCCAAGAATGTGTCTTTGATGGCATCAATCTCTGTCGGCGAATAACGGTAGAGAAGATCGCCGGAAAACCCATACACAGAGTCATTTTTACGTGCTTGGTAGCTTCCCGGAACCCAAAAGCAACCCTCTTCAATATGTAGAGCATGGCCGTGTGCTATATCGTTGCGAAGACCCGAATGCCTACTGACGTGCTCGAAAAACTTATGCATTCTCCGCTTCCGGGTGGGGTAATTTATGAACATCGCATTCGCCGCACCTTTAAGGAGATCGATGCGTCCAGTCGAAGACAGTACTGAGCCGAATATCTCAACACTCGTCATATGATGAGAGTTCGTTAGGATCGCAAACAAGTTCAGTAAATAGGACTCCTAAATTTCCCACTGCGATATTGCTCGTCCAGCACTCAAAAACAGTTCGTCGGTGGATTTCGCACCTTTCTCCGCTATGCTAGGGCGGAGATGGGAATCTTTACGCATAATGAGTTTGGGTCGGTAAAGTTTGAGCATGGAAAATGACCTCGAAAAGACAAACGAAACTCTCCGGCGGATGCTGAACACACCGCCAGAGTGTGGATAGGCGTGGAATAAGGACCCCGTTGAAGGGGTAATCGGCTTCCAAAAGGGACCCCCCTGATGCGCGGGTCCAATGTGCTTCCGAATTTATTTTCGGGAGCCAGTTTTGGGATGTTGATTGTGGAGACGATTGCGAAGATCCGTCGTGCGTTTTTTGTCGAAGGAAAGTCGATCAATGCGATCTGCCGCGATCTGAGGGTTTCTCGGAAAGTGGTTAGGAAGGTGATCCGTTCGGGAAAGACGGAGTTCACCTACGAACGGACGGTACAGCCGCAACCGAAGATTGGCCCCTGGCGTGAGGAGTTGGATCGTCTTTTGGCGGCAAATGCGTCGCGTCCGAAGCGCGAACAGCTCACGCTGATGCGGATATTCGAAGAGCTGCGAGGTCTTGGTTACGAGGGCGGCTACGATGCCGTGCGTCGTTACGCGGCAACGTGGCGGCGTCGGGAAAGCGAAGCCACGGCGTCCGCGTTTGTACCGCTGAGCTTCGATCCGGGCGAGGCGTACCAATTCGACTGGAGCCATGAGATCGTGGTGATCGACGGAGCGACGGTCACTGTGAAGGTCGCGCATGTCCGGCTCTGCCACAGCCGGATGTTGTTCGTGCGCGCCTATCCGCGTGAGAGCCAGGAGATGGTGTTCGACGCCCACGACAAGGCATTTGCCTTCTTCAAAGGCGCGTGCCAGCGCGGCATCTACGATAACATGAAGACGGCTGTCGATACGATCTTCGTCGGCAAGGATCGCGCCTATAACCGGCGGTTCCTGCAGATGTGCGGACATTATCTCGTTGACCCTGTGGCTTGTACTCCGGCCTCGGGCTGGGAGAAAGGTCAGGTGGAGAACCAGGTCGGCGTCATCCGTCGACGGTTCTTCACGCCGCGACTGAAGTTCAAAAGCTATGACGAGCTGAATGCGTGGCTACTTGATCGCTGCGTCGCCTGGACCAAGGCACACCCCCACCCAGAGGTTCGGGATAAAACGGTCTGGGAGATGTTCGAGGCCGAACGGGCGAGCCTCGTGCCCTATGCGGGATCGTTCGACGGATTCCATGCTGTACCTGCGTCGGTCTCGAAGACCTGCCTCGTGCGCTTCGACAACAATCGGTACTCGGTCTGTGCGAGTGCGGTCGGTCGTACAGCAGAGGTCCGCGCTTATGCCACCCGGATCGAGTTCTGGCAGGATGGTCGCATTCTGGGAACACACCCTCGCGCATTCGGTCGCGGCCAAACGATATACGATCCCTGGCATTACGTGCCGGTTCTCGCTCGCAAGCCGGGCGCGCTGCGCAATGGCGCGCCGTTCAAGGATTGGGTCCTGCCATCTTCTCTGGATCGGGTGCGCCAGAAACTGCGCGCTTCAGACAACGGCGACCGGCAGATGGTCAATATCCTCAGTTCGGTGCTGACCGATGGTCTTCCAGCCGTGGAGGCTGCTTGCACCGAAGCGCTCAGCAATGGGGTCTATTCGGCAGATGTTATCATCAACATCCTGGCTCGCCATCGTGATCCCGATCCCCCAACCCCGATCAACACCCCCGACGCGCTGAAGCTGCGGTGTGAGCCCGTGGCAGATTGCGCACGCTATGACTCTATCAGGAGACCCAAAGATGGAACGCACCGAAGTCCTCGAAATGATGGGAAAGCTGAAGCTCTACGGCATGAAGGCAGCCTATGACGAGGTGGTCACCACCGCCGTAAAACGCCAGCATGAGCCACCCAAGCTCGTCGGCAGTCTGCTGACCGCGGAGATCAGCGAGAAGCAGGCACGCTCGATCAAGTATCAGATGACAATCACCAAACTGCCACTGGCCAAAGAGGTCGATGAGTTCGAATTCGACGATACGCCAGTCAACGAGACGTTGGTTCGCGATCTGGCCAGTGGCGAATTCCTCGCGCATCAGCGCAACGTCGTGCTGGTCGGTGGCACTGGCACAGGGAAGACCCATCTGGCAGTCGGCATCGTCCGCGCCTGCCTGCGAAACGGCTCACGCGGGCGCTTCTTCAATACGGTCGATCTGGTGAATAAGCTCGACGCTGAAGCCCGTGCCGGTCGTCAGGGCCGCATGGCCGACCTGATCGGTCGCCTCGACTTTCTGATCCTCGACGAACTGGGCTATCTGCCCTTCGCGCAGGCTGGCGGGCAACTCCTCTTCCATCTCATCAGCCGCCTCTACGAGCGCACTTCGATCATTGTCACCACCAACCTCGACTTCGGCGAATGGCCGAGCGTATTCGGCGACGCGAAGATGACCACGGCGCTGCTCGACCGTCTCACTCATCATTGCGACATCGTCGAAACCGGCAATGAAAGCTGGCGCTTCAAGACACGCGCCTGACCCGATCATCAAGAACTCTGTGCGGCTGCGTGTCCGCCGCTCCGCCTACGGCTCCGCGACGAACACGCAGCCGCGAAAACCGCACCACAAGGGGGTCCCTTTTGCACGCCGATACCGGGTCCCTATTCAGTGCCGATTGACACACCAATCGACCGCGAAGGACGAACCGCATGACGATTTAAGTCCGAGAACATTTGCTGAGAGCGTTTCAGGTTCCGATCAATAAAAAAAACAACGGCAATCGTCTCAGCACCAAGGTCCGGTTCTTCCCTGAGAGCTTGCTCAATGGCCGCCCTGCGATGCTGTCCGTCGTTGATCACAAATTGCGCAGACATCGGGACACTGAGGGACCCAACATTTGCTGCATCCCCCTCTTCACTCGCTGCTGTAAACTTCACATCAGCATCGATTGATGCGGTGATTGCTGAAAATACATAGCTATCTTTGTTGTCGACAAGATAGTTCGCCATCTCTGGAATGCGGGCTTTGTTTAGAAGCCGTTGAGCGCGCATCTCTGGCAACAATTCATCCTCGTTGAAGATAAAAATCTTCGGGATGAGTCGGAGGGGACACATTGACGCGAAATACTCGCGGCCCGCCTGCATTCCACGAATAGCTGGGAAAACATATTCATACTCGAAGGAGTTTTTTGCCACGACAACACCTTTTCCGTTGTCATTCGGCGTAACTCAGGTCAATTTGTACGTCAATATTTAACAAACAACGGATTCAGTTTGTGATCGCTTATCTCGATAATGCTGCGACAACCCAGACGGACCCGGAGGTCCTTGACGTCGTCCTCCACTACATGAAAACCGAGTATGGCAACGCAGGAAGTCGCACCCATGAATTTGGCCTACGGGCAAAGAACGCCGTGCA
Organism: uncultured Caulobacterales bacterium; assembly: GCA_964479275.1. Classification (GTDB taxonomy): domain Bacteria; phylum Pseudomonadota; class Alphaproteobacteria; order Caulobacterales; family Parvularculaceae; genus CALLPQ01. The sequence continues at coordinate 283 of CAYZLR010000172.1, read as the reverse complement.
AGAGGCCCGAGCACAAATCGCGGCAAGCCTAAACGCTGAGCAAGATGAAGTGGTCTTCACGTCTGGAGCAACAGAGGCAAACAACCTCGCCCTTCTCGGCCTGGAAGCCTATGGGCGAGAAACTGGAAAAACGCACATAGTTTCGACCGCGATCGAGCACAAAGCAGTGCTCGAGCCCCTTGCAGAACTAAAGAACCGAGGGTTCATTGTTGACCTGGTCAAACCGGACCTAAGCGGAGCCGTTTCTCCCGATGATGTTCTCGAAAAAGTAACGCCCTCCACG
>CAYZLR010000171.1:0-4319 GCA_964479275.1 uncultured Caulobacterales bacterium | reverse complement strand
ATAAATAAGGCTCTAAAGAAACAACAGTATCGAGAAATTATTACCGAACGCTCACGATGTAATGCCCTAAAAGCTGATGAGATTTTCATTTTCAAGGATTGCGTTTTCTTATGTTGGTGTACGAATCTTGAATATTATACAAATCTTTATTGCCAAATTATAATCCGAGTGCCGATCTACTGGTGTTGACGCTCGTTATGCCTCCCTTCGGCGTTATGTTTCGGGGAGTTTTTTGTGGTAATGTCCATGATTATCATGCTCACGCGACTTTCAAATTTTGATTTGATCGCATATACTTCCACTCATATAAAAATTAAGAAAGGGACGAAATCATGCGGTTACTTAAATGTGTTACCTCACTCGCGATGGCAAGTGTGCTTCTTGGGGCAACCCCAGCTCTGGCACCGGCGTTCGCTCAAAATGAAGAGAGCGGCGTTGAAAATGTCATCCAACTTGAGGATTATCTCGATTTTGAAAATGTCTCAAACCCGCAAATTTCTCCTGATGGCTCGACAATTCTCTATGCTCGCAGAAGCATCGATAAAATTCATGATAAAAATACTTCATCTCTCTGGTTGATGGATGCCGATGGTTCGCGCAATCGCCAACTCATGAAAGGGAGTGCGGGGCTTTGGTCGCCCGATGGTTCGCGTATTGCGTTTATGGATATTGACGATAATGGTCATGCGCAAATATTTATCAGGTTTATGGATGCCGAGGGGCTTGTCACACAAGTTACACAGTTTGAACATCCGCCGCGTTCAATGTCATGGTCATCAGACGGAAAGAAAATCGCTTTCGTCGCCCGCATACCGTTGAAAGACAAATGGTCAATCACATTACCAGCTCGACCAAAAGGGGCAAAATGGACAGCGGATCCGACTGTGATTGACACATTACACTACCGTCAGGACCGGGTTGGATATACAAATTCTGGTTATGATCATCTTTTTGTCGTACCTGCGAGTGGCGGTACACCGCGTCAACTTACGGATGGAGATTGGAATGTTGGCCAGCGCGCTCTGGGCGTTATTGCTGGGGCTCCTCGGCTTTCCTGGTCACCAGACGGTACAAAGATCGCCTTTGATGGCACCGGTAAGCCTGCGCAATCACCGCATTGGTTTGAAAGCCATATCAATGTTATCGATATAAAGACTAAAGAAATCGTCCAGCTTACCAAGGGACATGGTACTTTTAGCGACCCTGTCTTTTCCCCCAATGGGCGCAGTATTGCCTTTTCTGGTTACCCAGCCCACGATCGCGCTTATCCCGTTCCAGATTTATATATGATGAGCGCTGATGGAAGCGGACAAAAAGCACTAACAAAAAATCTTTCTGACGGCCCCTCGTCTTTGCAATGGGCTGGAAATGGCTCTGAGATCTATTTTACAATGGATCACCAGGGCACAAGAAATATTCATGCGGTTTCTACCAGTGGGACTTTGCGTAATGTTACCAAAGGGGATCAGGTCGTATCACTCTCCAATATTTCCTCAAACGGTAGGGCAGCTACCATAGTTAGTCGCTCCGATACGCCCGGCGCTATTGCTTTGGCATCTCGTCTAAACAGAGAGGCCAGATTGAACCTGCTGACAGAAGTCAACTCAGATATTTTTGAAGGGAAAACGCTCGGTAGAGTTGAAGAAATTTGGTATGATGCCACCTCCGATACGGGCGAGAGCGCCCGCGTACAGGGGTGGATCGTATATCCACCAGATTTTGATGCGAGCAAAAAATATCCACTTATGCTCTCTATTCATGGCGGGCCACATGCTATGTACAATAGTGGATTTAACTTCACCTTTCAGGAATTTGCGGCCAGAGGTTATGTGGTCTTGTATACCAACCCACGCGGCTCCACTGGTTATGGTAGTGAATTCGCAAATGCTATTCAACATCGCTATCCCGGTCCTGTTGATTATGCAGACTTGATGGCTGGTGTTGATACTGTTTTGGCGAGAGGATTTGTTGATGCAGAGCGAATGTTTGTGACAGGATGTTCTGGCGGCGGTGTCTTAACTACATGGGTGATCGGACAAACTGACCGGTTTAAAGCCGCAGCGGCACTTTGCCCAGTAACCAATTGGATATCGATGTCCGGTACTACCGATGTTAATGGCTGGCTTTATAATTTCTTTCCAAAGCCATTTTGGGAAGATCCAAAACCTTGGTTGGATCATTCAACCATTATGCATGTCGGTAATGTCACTACCCCAACATTGTTAATGACTGGAACAAAAGACATCCGCACCCCTCTTAGCGAAGCTGAAAATTACTATACAGCATTGAAGATTCGCGGTGTTCCTGCTCTGCTTGTTCCCATGAATGGCGAATATCACGGAACAAGGTCAATACCATCAAACTATCTGCGCACCAGCTTAATGATGCGCAAATGGTTCGAACAATTCGATCCCGCAAAAACTGATGGCGATAAACCTAAAAATTAAATAATTCCTATACAGATTAGAAATAAGTAAAGGTTACACGAGGGCTCGTTTATGAAAAATTCAATCATAAACGAGCTTTAGGGCGAAGCCAGATAATTGTTAGGGCCGAGACTCGTAACCTGTAATAGGTGTTAGCTGTGATTTGGATGGCAGTGAGGAAGTTTTTAGCGAGGTAACCATAGCACGTTACGATTTGCCTGAAGTCTTCAAGGGGTATAAGGATCGCTCGACGGCATTTTGGCTTTTATCTTCATTTTTGAAAAAGCTTAGCTTAAACCTTCAGTTTGATTTAGGGGGAATGTTTGTTGCGAGGCCGTGATTACAGATTAACTGCCGAAAATGATCCGAGGCGTGGCCTGTATCACCATTCAAAATCATGGTTCCTGTCGCTATTGCCTATAACAAAGCTTCACCGGCAATAAACTCCGCCCATTGCGACCACCTAAGCGGCCTTCAAATTGCCCCTAATTTGTTCCCTCCGTTACTACCAGCAGCACAGCGACGCGCTCGTACTGCGTTAGAGCCGATCATAGTTTTCGCAAGTGAATCACCGGCGTTAGCCAGAATATGGAACAAATCGTTCCAAACTCCTTTTTCCGTCCCTCGAAAATAACGGTTATAAGGATTTTATGAGGGCTATACTGATCGCGCGGTGCATCCGCTCAACGATCACCACGCTTCAAAACATGAGTGACCCCGGATATAACGCGGCGATCATCAACGCGCGCAACACCGTGTGAAGCTGTTTACAAGTGGGGTGCTTTATATCACTTTCACGATTGTTTTGCCAAGGTTTTGCCCGTTCATAAGTTTCTCAAATTGTGTTGGAGCAGTCTCAAGTCCATTACTGACGTCTTCCAAATAATTGAGCTTTCCCTCTTTGATCCATTGATATGCTTTAGCGGCATAATCTTTTTGTTCGCCATAGAAGTCATAAACGACGAGGCCGTATAATTCAGCGCGTTTGGCAATGTAGGTGCCAGGGTTAGGGCCAACAGGGCGTTCGGCGGCATGGTATTGAGAGGCTAATCCGCATAAAATAACTCGTCCGTATAGAGCTAGATTTGTGAGGGCTGTGTCTAATAGCTCCCCGCCGACATTATCCCAATATAAATTAATACCATCAGGGAATGCTGCTGCAATCTGTTCTTTCCAATCTGTGTGTTTGTAGTTGATGCAATCATCAAAGCCATATTCGTTTATAACGATGCGGCATTTTTCATCAGAACCCGTAACACCAACGATTTTAGTTGCTCCTTCCAGGCGCGCGATCTGCCCGGCTGTTCCGCCAACAGGGCCTGCGGCTGAGGAAATTAAAGCATGATCATTCTTTTTGGCTTTAGCTCTGTGAACGATACCCGCATAGCCTGTTAGGCCCGGCATTCCGAGCGCACCAAGATGTAGGGAGAGAGGCTGGATATTGCCGTCAACTTTTCTTGCTGTAGCTGCGTCAATGGCCGCATGGCTGCGCCAGCCCATCTCGCCAGCGACATAATCGCCTTTCTCAAAACCCTCCGCTTTACTTTCGAGAACTTTCCCAACCCCAAGGCCAGTGACAACCAGACCAACACCGCCTGAATCATGCCCCATGTGACGGCCGCGTAAAGTAGAGCCAACATACGGATCTTGCGACATATAGTGCACCTCAACCAGTAATTGACCATTTGATATTTGCGGTATTTGCGTATCTTCAACTTTGAAGTGATCGGCCTGAGGTTGACTTGTAATCGCACGTGCAATCACGACTTGTTGTGCTTTTGTCATTACATGTTCTCCACAATTTCAATGAGCGTGCCGTCAGGTCCTATGAGTGTTCCCGCTTTAGAGTCCGATTCAAAACTAATATTTAGCCAGTCGTCTTGAGATCATACG
>CAYZLR010000170.1:0-4341 GCA_964479275.1 uncultured Caulobacterales bacterium | reverse complement strand
TGCCATTCAAGGCTTTAAACGGGTTTAAAGGTCAGTTAGGGCAAGATGGCGGACAAAATGATATTTCATTCAAACCTTTAGACGATGATCAGGTAGAAGAATTATTCCGTTTGTTATCTGATTGGAATCTGATTGGAATCTGATTTTATCGCACATTCCTGAGCCACATCCGTATAGCGGTGACGAGGAAACGCCCGCTGCCAAAGTGCGGGAGGTGCGCCCATGAGTACCTTTATAAACTGTCGAGAAGTCTTCACATCTGCCGTTGAAGAGAATGAAACGCTTCCCAAACCGACCTCCCCTGTTTCTTTCAGAGTGACCAAGGAACAACGCTTGCGTCTCATTGATGATGCTGGGCGAATGCCGCGTGGGGCTTATATCCGCTGGAAGCTGTTTGAGGAGCAACCCAAGAGAGGACGCATAACAAAAGAAACCCATATTGATTATGAAGCAATAGCGCGCCTGACCGCTAAACTGGGGCAGACAAGATTGCCGCAAAATGTGAACCAACTATCAAAAGCGGCGAATATGGGTGCATTGATTGTTGATGACGCTGTAAAAGCAGAACTTAGCCAAGCTTGCGCTGATATAGCCTCAATGCGCCAAGCTTTGCTGTCTGCGCTCAATATGAAGACAGGGGCATAAAAATATCATGCTCCTTAAAGCTTCACAGCGAGGTGGCGGTACTCACCTCGCTAATCACCTATTGAACGCAAACGATAATGATCATGTGACCGTACATGAGTTATCAGGGTTTATGACCGATGATGTACACGGCGCATTTAAAGAAATGCATGCCATCAGCAAGGGCACGAACTGCAAGCAATATATGTTCTCTTTGAGCTTAAACCCGCCTATGAACGAAACCGTCTCAACGGATGAGTTTATCGAGGTGGTTGATCGTGTCGGGCAAGAGTTGGGGTTAGCGGATCAACCGCGTGTGATTGTATTCCATGAAAAAGAAAACCGCCTTCATGCCCATGCTGTCTTTTCCAGAATTGATAGTGAGCAATTACGCGGCATAAATCTTCCCTTTTTCAAAAACCGTTTGAATGAGATTTCACGGGATATTTATCTGGAAAAGGGATGGGAATTGCCTAAAGGCTTTATCGACAAGCAAGCCTGCGATCCGCTCAACTATTCTTTAGAAGAATACAGCCAAGCCAAACGCCTTGATCGTAATCCAAAGGCCCTGAAAGCGATCTTAAAATCTTGCTGGGAAAAATCAGATAATCGTGCTTCCTTCGAAGCTGCCATCAAAGAACAGGGCTTCTTTTTAGCACGCGGTGATAGGCGTGGCTTTGTTGCCGTTACCATGACGGGTGAACCCTTATCATTATCCAGATGGTTAGGGGTAAAAACCAAAGAGCTTAAAACCAAGCTTGGTGATAAAGAGGCGCTAAAATCGATTGATCAAATCAATACAACCATCAGCAAAAACCTGAATGATAAATTCAACACCCACCAGAATGAACTCAATCAAAGGAAAACTGCACGTCTGTCCCCTTTGCAGCAGAAACGCCGTGAATTGATAAACACCCAAAAACAAGACCGTGAAACGCTGAGCAAATCACAAGCTGAACGCATCATCATGGAAGCTAAAGAACGGGATGCTAAATTCCGAACTGGGGTGTTCGGGGTATGGGATCGCTTCACAGGACGGCATAAGAAAACGCTTATACAAAATAGAGAAGAAATAAAAAATGCTGAACAACGTGATAAGCAAGAACGAGATAATCTAATCCAAAAACAATTGCGGGAACGTCGCCAAATTATATCAAGAATACAAGCCGTACGGTCAGAGTTTCAAAAAGGGCAAGATCATTTATACCGCGTGATCGGACGAAACCCCTCGCACAATGAACTGAGTGTTGAGAGACAAAATCAAAACCAGAAAAGCAAACACCGCAATCACTTTGTGTGATGATTGATGCTGGTTTCAAATCATTGGCTGGTTTCGTTTGAAAGCTGTGAAGGGATATCCATGCGGCTATGCAAAACACGGATAATCAAAATTCCATCTCCATCGATGGTATAAACAACCATATGCTGTTCATAATGACTGATGCGCACTGGTGGATTAAAGGTGGGTCGTTCAGGGTGGAGATCAGGATTTTTAGCAAGAAAGCCGAATTTTACTTCTAACCCATCAAGATATTTTCGCCGTTGATCAATGCCGTAAGCTTTTTGCGTATACCGACCAATATTTTTAATGTCATTGCGTGCTTCACGGCTAACCCGAAATGTAGCACTCATTCAGCGTCCAATTCAGCCTGAATGGCGCTTATGCTAAAATCATCATCAATGCCGCTGTTCAAACCAACTGTGATGGCATTTTGCAGCGCTTGGTGCTTGGCTTCATGCTCTTCCAAAATACGCAATCCAGCCCGCACAACTTCACTGGCAGAACCATAACGCCCACTGGAAAGCTGGCTTTCAACAAAATCTGAAAAATGATCGCCTAAAGCGATACTGGTATTTTTTGGCATGACTACCCTCCTATATGTACCAATATATCATATTTATTGGTAATATTCAAGATGCTCATAACTCCATCTTATACAGCTCTCTAACTTCGACATCTTCGATCCCCAGATAATCGAGAGTTTGAGATTCTGAGGAATGACCATAGGCACGCATCAACAGGGCAACTGATGCCTCATTGTGGATGCGTTGATGATAGCCCCATGTTTTGCGCAAAGAGTGAGAACCATAATTGCCTGTTAGGCTGGTATGATGACACCAGCCTTTCACCATACCGCTAAGTGTTGAGACTTGCAGGGCTTGATAATGCCCTGTTTGGCGATGTCGTTTTCTCGATGGAAATAATGGATTGCTCAGATGAGGGGCTGGATGATGCATCAACCAGTTGCGAATACTCTCAACACATACGGAATTTAGATAAGACGTTCTATATTCCTTGGTCTTTGATTGTTTGAGAGTAAGCCTACTCCCTACCTTCACAGGCAGCACTTGCCCCACTGTTAGGCTCAGTAACTCATTGGCACGGTAGGCTGTGTTAATTCCCAATGTAAATAAACATAAATCCCGCGGCCTATCTTGAAGTCGTTGCTTAATATCTAAAATCGCCTGCCGATCACGGATCGGCTCAACCCTAATCGATGAGCCTTTAACGGGATGATTAGCATTTTTGCTGAATGGCCTGCTGGCTGGATGATTTATAATTATGAGTGTCTCCCCAATCCCAACAACAATCATAAAGTTGGGATATGTCAAATATCTATTGCTATGCCTGCCTTTCAGCATGAGATTGATCACACTTGCTCAAAATCACACCGTGTAAATCATCAATAATAACAACGTATACGTATTATATCCCAACTTTATGATTAAGGTTGGGATAATTCAAGAGCAAATGCCGAGCCATTCACATGAAATATCCTATTATAATCAAAGCGCTTTGTGCGTTTTTGTTGTTCGTTTCTATATGCATCAGTACAACAGCAATCGCAGAGGAACTCCCCAATCCCTATAAACTGGATTTGCGAGAAGCGAGTGAGAAAGAATACAAAGAAGCTATCGCCTATGGCTCAACGCTGGGGGTCACCATTGTGGTCTATAGCGCACAAGAAGCCCCATGGAAGCTATCACTCGATGCTGCTAATTTACTCGCAGAGGACGGTATTACTGTCATTGTAGCTCGGCATAATGATCGAGACGACAATCCCCAAGATGCAGAGATTGTCTTTTTTGCTAAAGGTCAAGGGCGAGAGCAGCTTCTTCTTTCGACAGAATTTAAAAATATGTTCTACGGTTTCAGAAAAAAACGAGGTGACCATCTAATTATAAGAGATACTGCTAAAAAAATTCATAGGAAGTTTTTCTCAGGTCGATAATTATTGCATTTTGAAGGCTGAAAAAGATGAGGCAGGTGTAGTTTCGCTGATGGGCATAGCATTAAAACTGTTGGTGGGATCATAATTGGGGTCAGTTTGAATATTTTCTGCCACTTCAGAATAAGCTTTCGCCAATTCAGGGCTACGTTCCTGAATACGGTCAAAGGCTTCTTGCTGTTGAATTTCTGTTCCATTTTCCAAGAGCCATAAGTCATTGCGGTTATCTGCACGGTCTTGCGTGGACATATTCAGCTGATCCGCAACCATATCAAAGTTATCCAAAAAGAAGCCTGCCGTTTGTCTCGCTGTTTCTGATGAGACGGACAAACCATTCAGGCGGATCGCAAGTCTTTCTTGCATACGGTTAAGATGATCACGTGCCATTTGCGCAAAAGATGAGAGCATATCTGATTTTTCGCGCTGCTCTTCACTTGACGAAACCCCGATAGCGCAGCCAGTTTTTATGTAACCATATTATTCCCCT
>CAYZLR010000169.1:0-4360 GCA_964479275.1 uncultured Caulobacterales bacterium | reverse complement strand
ATACCGGCTGACCCAAATCCAATATCATCGGTTAGACCTGTATAAAAATCTGTATCGAATATTTACGCAAATATGGTATGGTTATCGGCATCAGGTTCGCGCATGATTTGCTTGGTTAATCCAGACCATCTCGCCAATTCATCGATATGGTACAACACTCTTCTTCCATGCTTATGGAAGCATGGTCCTTTCCCTGCGCATCGCATGTTGTTCAATGTTCTCGGATTCAGCCTTAAGTATTCGGCTGCCTCATCAACTGTTTTGTATGGGCTATCCACTTTGCGTTTCAATCTCTTATTCTGAGGCAAACCAACAAGTTCATTATCCATATCGTAGCTCCTACTATAGACACGACGATACGCATAATCGTGCGCACCGTCGTCTCGGATATTGCCTTAGAGAGTCTTGAACGCAAAAAATAATGCGTCAAAAATTCTTGAAAGTGAGTTTTCACACAGCCACTCCCCAAACCGGACATAACAAATCCAGAAAATCACGTAAATTATCTTAGGTTTTACCAATACTTTGGATGACCTTCTGAGAACTTTCAATTTTGGAGACTAATGAATCTGAGAAAGTAGTAGCGATCGCAAAAAACTCTCGTTCAGACGTTAAAGCTTTCGTGAGACGACTTTCATTTACGACATTGTCAGATGGATCAAAGAAGGTTTCCATATTATCAAGATAGTCAATGGCATATCTTAAGACTGCGTTATACTCAGATCGAGCTGATGAAAGCGATGTGTATGCTTGTTCTAATTTACTTATGTCTTCAACATGGACACGCCTAACAATCGGAAGATTGCTCTCCCATGCAACTCTACGCACAACGTATCGCGTGCCATCAAAATCCGCCAGAGAGGATAATTTCTCTCTTGAATTAGAGATTGCCAATGAGATCGCTTGTCCAGACGCAGCAAATTTTTGCCTTGCGAGTTTGTCTTCAAGCAATCCTTTATCTTGAGCGCCTTGCAAGCCAGCTCGGGCGAGCATGAGTGGAGTTGGAGTATCACTATTAGGATTTATATTTTCCCATGGAAAAAATTCTGCAGATATTTGTATACCATCATCTCTGACTGACTGAGATACTACCTTCGTTATTCTCAGTATAACTTCTAAGTTCCCTGCAATTTCTACAGCTGTAATATTGTTAGCACTTAGTTCACTTTGAACTGTAGATATCGCGGCATGTTGATCCGCTTTTGATAATTCACGAAACTTCAACCCGAATGCTAGTACGGTAATTAAAATTGACGCTATGAAACCCAAAAGAAGAAGTCGCGACAGAACTTTGAAACTGTCTTTTGCGGTGATTTGTTTTAACAAACCAGATCGAATGATAGCGTTTGCCAATCCAAAAAATAAAAAAAGAGCAAAGCCCGTAAGTACTAGAGGATCTCCCAGGTATTTTGCAAAATCTGAAAATTTCATTGAGAGTCTCCTTGTCTAGAAAAAATCACCGGAATTGTTTCTCCTCGACGATACTGATAGGTTTTAACTTTACAGGTGTGCGTGACGAAACAAGCCGTGCAAGGTTTTCTCGCCAATATTTCCCCTGCTCTTTGATTGAATGACTGTCACCTTCCAAATGTTTCTTTGGACAACCTCCCCAACAAACTGGAAGAAATGAACATTTTGAGCAAGTAATGTTGTTTGTAGGGTCAAAGTTTTGCCACCAACTAGATTGAACCGTTTGCTCCTTCGAATTGGGTTCAGAGATATGCCCAGTTGATCGCTCCAACTCGCCAGCTTGTAGCCCGCAACGATACTTTTCACCTTTTGCACCAATCACAACTGAATCAAATGCAAGTGCAGCACAAACTGATGTTTTTGGATAAGGAAAGCCATCAGGGGCTTCTGATTCCTCCGGAGCAGGTCCAAATTTTAATTTCTCTCGTGCTTGCTCTCTTAAATAATCGAACTCTTTCAAACTCAGTTCGTGCTTTCTCATGAACTTTGAACGCTCAGAATATGATGCAAGCCGGGCAGGTTGAAGAATTGCTGGATTATCTCCGTCAAACCATCCTCTATCACTCGCAAAATTTATGAAAGGAAGGAAGTCATTCATATTACCGCGATCGAGGTTGAAACGTAAATCGACCCTAACATTTCCGACAAGTGCGTCTACCACAGATACAGCTCTATCAAAAGAGGAGTGTGTTTCTCTAATGATGTAACGACGTCTTTTTTCGTGATGAGATTTCATTCCATCAAAAGATATTTGAACTTGTTTAATACTATGCTTTTGAACGAACTCTGCAGGATTTGAGGGCCACAGTGTTCCATTAGAAATAATCGATGCTGTGTAATGAATGTTATTACCTTTGCACCAAGATTGAATTTCCTTTGATAGTTTTTCTAGAAATTCAATATTTAAAAGAGGCTCACCACCATACCAATCGATGTGTAATTTTTGCTTTCCAGAGCTTGTAAGCCGCTTCTCAATATCGCCTAAAATCTTTGATATTTGATTTGGTTTGAGGCGCTCACCCGTTCGAGTTTCATAGCAATAATAACACCCCAGATTACAGTCCATGGTAGTCGTTATTGTAACAACAACAGGCGTATTTGAACGAGCAAAAGAATATCTTTGCTTAGTGACTGTAAGTTCATCAAAGCCCTCCAACACTATAAAGTTCCCAGTTATCAGATCTTTCAATACACTGTCTGGAACAGAACTTGGGTCGAAACTTACGTTGTAATTTTCTAACAATGTCCCAAGGTCTTTAGCGCTAGAACCAGAGAGGTTTATCAAGGCACCGCTTAATGTATTAAAAAGAGCAACGCTTATGTTGTCTTCAGCAATAAATGAGAAGTTGTATCTTGATGGGGACCAGCTAGCACCTGAACCCGCAGGCATCGAGTCTATTTTACTCAATCTCTACAAGCGCCAAACAGGTTGAAGTCCCTCCACATAACCTAGCTGCAACTTTCTTCGGTTTCTTAAGGTCGGAGTCAATTATTGAAACTGATTGGACCTCAAACTTCATACCAGGTTTAACGGCGATTTTGGGAGCCTTGTCAGCTGAGTCAATCAAACTCATCTTTGTTTTGGGTGTAACTTTTGTTCCGCTGGATTTTGTCATTTGGGCCTCCCACAATTTGCATTGCATAAACCCATAACACACTTGGTCACAATTTACAAATACAGCGTTTCCTCCTTAGCAGACATCCCGCTAGAGTTTTTTTGGGCGTAAAACGAGATCAAAAATGCGATACCTAGCGGTACCCGAGTAAGAGGCCGAAACTGAACTCTTATAGTGGGTTGATCGGTAGTAGACGCACAATTGCACCTGCAGGCCAATGATATTGAGGTGTTCTAAATTCTTTTCTATAATCTATAGAAATAGCTAGTTGATTAAGCTGATAAGGCCCATTCAGCGTAAGGGTCTTCCAACGTTTGGCACGTTTTGAAAACCCGCCTGCGCTTTGTTCTTCTCCACCTTCTCTCCAATTGGAAACAGGAACGTCGATCATATAGTCAGTGAATTTTCCTCGCCAATAAGCATTATTAATCGGGTCGAACATCCACATACCATGCCCACCAGCAAAGCCATGTATCCACCTTAAATATTTAGATGCGGAAAACTTCTCAACCACATAACAATTTGACTCCTTAAGAATAGCATCCTTCCATACATTTGCCTTGATTATCGGTATCCATAGCTGAGCAATATTTTGAGAAGCATAGGCCGCTGCTCTCTGCGCTATCTCGGTGAGTCCAATGGAACTATGTTGGATCTCGAAAGCAATATACTGATTTTGACTTGTATAGGTGGCAACGTCAGCCCGCCTATCTCCGAGAGGTATGTTCAAACTATATTCGACATAAGCTTGCCAGCCCATTTGCTGAAGACTTTGGGCCAGATAGTTTTTAGCCCACATATGTTCTCGCGTTTCGCCTTTTGCCCAAACGCAATTAGTCTCAGTTTTATGGGCAAAGTGATGAATGACCACGGTACCTTTTTTGAGAATTACCGCACCGCGACATCCGGGGCATATATATTCGGGGCCTTTTTGTGCGATTGAGGCTTCGACACGTTGATTATTGAGACTTGCGACTAACATAAAGTTGATATCCAATCAGCTCACTACGTTAAACATAGAAACTACGGTGTTATTGGAGTCTACATGAACAAGCGAACTGGGTATGGTTTCGCTTCCAATTTAGGCATTCTTTTGACTACCTGTGCTAAAACATCAGCATACTCCAATGTGACTGGCATTCTTGTGTAAGGACCATCATTGTTCCAATTCATTTTTGTTAGCGCCAACGTTTCCTCGCACAAATCGTAAAAATCCCCCCGACCAGCAAACCTCGTAATAAGCAACGGAGACGGAATACCTTTTCCCTCCTTGT
>CAYZLR010000168.1:0-4414 GCA_964479275.1 uncultured Caulobacterales bacterium | reverse complement strand
TGTAATTACAAAGACTTACGTGTCCACTATCAGGAGACATTTGGTGCGGCCGAGAAGACTTAGCGCTTTCCATTAAGGTAATAATTACAGTTAGTTAGAAGGCCGCGCAAGTCATTTGTGAGGCAAGGAGTCAGGTTTTTTGTGAGGCAAAATTACCCACTACCACCAATAATTTTAGCAATCGCTGCGAGCAACGGCAAAGTAGCAACACCTAATATATAAATTAGGAAGATTTTCAGCCCAAACTCTTTATGGATATGCATGAATGCCCTGAAGGGGTCACTAAAGGTTACGTCCTTCCCCTTCCAATAATGTATGGTGTATTTATTCGTAAGAGAAAACTTACCGCATGATTTTAAATATTGGCTCCACGCATTTGCCTCCAATATCCTCTTATGCTTGAAATCAGGGCTATAACTCACGGGAACAAAGTCTGATGGACAAATGATAAATCCATTAAACTCTTTGATGGGCTTCATTTGTGAAGACATGTTACGCTCAGGAAGATTTATTGTCTCTCGCACATCATTGACGCCAAAATCGATCAGATAACCTTGCTTGGCAAAGCCCCAACCTTTTGAAAAAACGATCTCATTCGGCTTCTGGCAACGATATCTGAATCTAAGGTAATAAGCATCATCCGAGTGCTCAACTTTGATTGCTGAAGAAAAATGAACACGGTATCTTTGCTCTGGCCCATCATCGATCAATTCGAATGACTTTATTTTTTGAACAGTTTCAACCACTCGATTGCCATCACGGTCATACTCAATACTCCCGTTCTTTGACTCAACGGCGGTTCCGAATATCAAATCGTTAATTTTTTCGTTCAAAACCTCATCATATAAATCAAGAAAATTGTCGGTCGGCACTCCTGGAAGGCACAGGTCTAAACTTGATATAGAACCACTCGAAACGGTTAAGCGAAGTCCCACGTCTATGTAATAGCTATAAGCTCCACATTTTCTAAATGTTTTAAACGTAGACAGAGACCAAAAACTTGGAGCCAGCATCCAAACATTAAAATGCAGAGCCTCAACCTCATAAGAGCAATCTTGCGGATGATTTTGAGTTTCTTGGTATAATCCTAAAACTGCCAATTTTATCTTTCTATTATTATCGCCATACTTATCTAGGAATTCCCCTAAACTTTAAATCCTAGGTCAATTCTATTTAAAAGTGATTGTAATTTCTTTCCACGCAACTCGTATATCGACTGCGGAGGATTCTTTCCAGTCACCACATTTTTATCTCTTAGCTCCGGTAATTCAATCGGCGGGTCGATATATCCAGCCAATAGATAGTTTATTACTTTAACCGGTTTTGCTTCAGCGTTCCACGCCTTCAATTCTGCTTCACTGTATACTGATCGCCCCCCCGTTAGTTGCATTAACTCCTTTGTAGAACTCGCGATTGCGACTTCCTCAAGGATTGCGACTGCCGTCATGGCTTGGGACGGGGGCTCCAAGGATTTACTCTTGTAGAAAAAAAGGATCGAGCCGGGCTCTGCGAGCTTTGATGGCGCACGGCAAAGATATACTTTACGTATTGTATTTCCGGGTCTTTTCATCACGCCAGTTCCTGCAGCGTCTTTAAACATGTCAGACTGAACAGCGTTCCTCAAATCCGGGTACAATATATCATGATAATCCTCTTTAATCGGAATCCCGAAAGCTCTAACGGCACCGCTGGTTACAAATCGAGGGTAATTCAAACGATCTATTTCGAACACGTTTTGACCATCTGAAGGTTTAAGCGGGTCACTAGAGAACCTGCGTTCGTAGATTAATTCTCCATCGCCTTTAGTGGCAGTGTGTTCAAAACCATAATACTCTAAAAGGCTAATAAGAGCGGCCTGCTCAGCATATGTAGTTAAATATGCAAGGTCGTATCCATTAGATTGCGCGTACCAGAAGGCTTGCTTTAGCAACAACTCTCCGAGTTTCACTCCTCGTTTTTCTGGGCTTACTTTAAATGTACAGATTTTTAATATCTTATCGAGCTTTTGAGTGGCATCCGTGTCCTCGCCACTCTCGTCTTTTCTTACAATCAAACCTGCTAGTTCATCATTGTCATATACCACCCAGCACGGACGACGGCCTTTTACGCATTTTTCTTTCCACCATTTATTGAAAGTTTCGCGGCCATATCCATCACGCAAGCTATCAAAAAAAATGTCTTCCACATTGATCGTATGAGCTGATACATCTGCGACATTTCTTATCGGAACTTCTTTCGGCTCATAGGTGCTTTGTAAAAGTTGCGCGGCATCGGCGACGAACAGTACCCGCCTTGACAGATCAGCTGAATGCTTTTGAGCCCGATCATGAAGCCCTTGGTCTTGCGTGACTAAAAAATCAGCTGCACCAATTCTTACTGCATGCAACAATCGAGCATCAACGACGTCGTTATGTTTTGCAAGCGCACCAAACTCTTGCTCTAAGTCAGTTTTTTTAAGCCCTTTAACTTTTGCAAGCTCTTGGAACTTGTCGAGTTTGCTTAACGATATCCCTCTACGTACAACATTTTTATCTCGATTGATATCGTCTCTGGCGGCTTCATGTACGAGAACATCAATCTTATGTTTAGCAGCTAGACTAGAAAACGTCGAATAGGCAGGTTTTACAGTGTGATTATCCTCAAGGCCAATAATGATATTCGTATCAATGAGGTACGACTGCGAACTCATTATTCAACGCCTTTCTTAAATCATGCTTTGCATACAGAAAGGATTGTGGAGGTTCAAAACCGAACCTCTCTCTTAATTCAGTTAATGGCAGTGGTTTCTTTAAAGCTCGAATGTTTTCAAATTGGAGCGCAAAACCATTTTCTACTCCATCAAAATACCGGTCAAAGGCATCTTTTTCAATGCATGCCATCTCCTCAAACTGCATCCATATTTCTTTGACAGGCATCTTCAGCACGCGCTTTATATCAGCCATTCCCACCATCGCGCGAACAGGCGAAGTAGAATAAATGTATGCAGTGGTACCGGAGGGAGCTGCAACAGGAAATCTACGTCTTAATTCAACAGTTTTTGTACCTGCGATAATTTTTTCAGAATACTGCGGCCTGATACTCAACACGACGTCACGGTTTGGTTTAAACTCGTCGTCGCCAAATATTGGAAAAACCAGCTGACTGTCATCAGTATGAACGATATCAAAAGCATCTTTCACCGTTAGGGCAAGCTGCGCTGAACTCGGAAAAGATGCATCTATCTTTAGCGTTGCGCCTAATGCCTCAACAAACTTCTCAAGTGTAGAGATATGGATATCTCCACGCCCCTCAATCTTAGAGACTGCGGCTTGTCCAATATCTAATCGTCTGGCCATTTCTAATTGAGTCAGGCCAGATAATTTCCTCAAACGTTTAAGAGAAGCTCCAACGGAATCCGTTATGTTTGAGGAATTGCTGTTGCGGGCCTCAACGATCTTGCCTTTGAGTTTTGTCATCGTGGCCTCCTAGCGTTTCGAATCATATGTGTGCTTTATATATATTCCATGCATGGAATATTGTGAATGATTTATTAAGCCATGATTGTGATTTTCTCGTATCGTTACCGTCCAATCCCTCTCGTTCGCCCTGTTTCCCAATCAATACCACCGCCGCTAAGCACGCGGCCCTTGATGCGTTTACCCCACTTCTGGGCGTGATGACTTTCCCACGGCACGAGGTAGAACGCCCTCTGCGTCTCAATCATCGCATGCGGGCCATGGGGCAGTTCAAATTTCTGCGCCACAGTGCCTTCTATCAATCGTCCCGTCTGGGCTGCAATGTGGGCCTTGCCTGTCATGCTCTCCAGCTTCTCGGTTGCGGCGTTGAACCCTTCGGTCTCCAAGGCTTTCAAATAGCCGCGCTTGTAGATGATAGAGTTTTTCTGCCCGTCTTGACGTAGCTCTGCATAGCCCCGCTTAATCAGCCATTCGCGGCGCTGTTGGAAAGCTGTGTCGAGTTCTTTCGCAAAGGCACTCATCTTCGAGCTAACGCCCGCAATGCCGCCCCTGCCATAGCTCACCTGCGAACGGTCAAGCCAAGTTGCACCGGGACTCTCAAGCTGGGTATTCAAATCTAGTCGTGACAGCAGCTTCACGCCTGACGCGCGACCTTGCTTCAAGTCCAGCGCTATAGCCCGTTCTTCGAAGTCCTCTGGCACACGCCATTCATAGGGGTCACCATCCTTATCTTTGCTCACGACTTGCACCACGCCAGCTTTCGCCAATGTCGCAAGGCGTAGTCTGTGCGCCCTTATATGCGCTGCTCCCCTGCTGCCGCTTCCGTCAGTCCAATCCTCTGGCCCGCTCGTGGCGATAGCGTAATTTCCGACAAGTCCGTTACGAGGCTTGCCGTGATAGTCCTTATCCATATCACCATTCAACTTGATAAAGTTCGCGACTGCACGGCGTTTGACCTT
>CAYZLR010000167.1:0-4438 GCA_964479275.1 uncultured Caulobacterales bacterium | reverse complement strand
CGAAGGTTAGCAATGTTCAATATACATATAGGCTTGTTGATGTTGCCCCGTGGGCCAGCGACCCAGCCCTAACCAATCAATTTGAATGGCTATCCGAGAGAATTTCTAGTGGTAGCATCGCCAAAGATGATGACCTGGTGCTGACAAATAACGGATGGGTGCATCATAGTATTATGAAATGACGCCCGTGCTTCTCAAATGGGGGCTTAGCGGACATACGGAAGAGCGGCTTAAAACATTCAAAATTAGCCGCATGGTTAGTTTGAGGTACTCTGGAATGTGTGACAAATATGCCCGACACATAATTTTAAGCGATATAACTTGAACGGAATAATAAGTCACTATAGGCTCAATTTAAGGGAGAATCTTATGAGCGGTGTCAAAGGTAAAGTATTTTCGACGGGGGGCAGCCGCCGTTCGAAGAGTGATTTGCCTATAGGTAAACGGCTAAGTGAGCTACGACATCTGGCAGGGTTGACTCAAACAGAGTTGGCAAAACGCCTCAATATTCGTCAAGCCGCCTTGTCTAAGATTGAGAGCCGCGAAGATATCCATCTCTCTACATTACGTAAATACCTAACGGCTTTAGGTGCAACATTGCAGATTGATGCCAACTTTAATGCTAACTCTTCTCTTGTGACGTCTTTAAAAGACGCTTTCGATATTGAATTTGCCAATGACGACCAATTTGTTTTTCCAATCTTTGAGGATGATCAATATCGCTCGCAGCGTGATTTTATCCTAAGTATAAAACCTCAATATTCAGAACAAATACTAGCGGGTAGCAAGAGAGTGGAATTACGGCGTCGTTTTCCAGTCAATGTGCCGTCCGGTACTTTGGCTTATATTTATTCGTCAAGCCCTACACGGGCATTGACGGGCGTTGCGACTATTGAAGGTGTGTCTAAGCTGTCACTTGATAATTTATGGGAAAGCTACTCTCACATATCCGGTATCGACAAGGCCGGATTCGACGATTATTTTTCAGGCTTGGATATGGGGTTCGCAATCGTATTTTCCGATGCACGTTCTTTACGTCGCTCAATCGAGTTGTCCGAACTTAGAGATAAATTCGACTTTCAACCTCCTCAATCCTTCCTCTACGCGAAGCCAATTATGCGAGAAGCTCTAAAGTATGAGCGATCCGACATATCTCATTGATACAAACATCCTCATCGGACTTGAGGATTATGGTGAAATCTCGCCAGTCATGGCAACCCTTAGCCGTTTGGCAAGTAAACACGGCGTAAAACTACCGGTCCACGAAGCGGCCATTGAAGATATCAATAGAGATAAAGATACAGAGCGGCGCAAGGCGACCCTAAGTAAATTAGCCAAATATGATCAGTTACCAAAGATTAGAGGGCTTACAAAAAACCAACTTGAAAGTGAATTTGGAAATATCAGAAAGCCTAATGATGAAGTGGATTGTCGTCTATTAAAAGCTCTGAAGGTTGGAGCCGTAGATGTACTCGTTACAGAAGACGAAGGCTTACATAAACGAGCACAGCGATACATGTCAGCGAGTGCGAATAGTGTACTCCATGTCGCGGATGCCGTTACTAAACTGCGCGGCACTTATGAGCCTACAGATGTATCCATGCGGTATATCGATAATGTTGAAGCACACACGATAGATCCAGCCGACCCCATATTCGATAGTTTGAGGCAGGGCTACCCAGATTTTGATCAATGGTGGACCAATAAGTGTATTAAAGAACGTAGGCCATGCTGGGTAGTTTATGATGGCAACGAAATTGAAGGGGTTCTTGTTCGGAAAGATGAAACCGCTGGCAGAACAGATGCCATTACGCCAGCTAAAAAAATTCTAAAACTTTGCACATTTAAGGTTAGACCCCAGAGCCGAGGTATTAGCCTAGGAGAACATTTGCTCAAACAAGCTTTTTGGTATGCGCAACAGAATGGTTATGATCTAGTATATGTGACAACATATGATGACCAAAACGTACTTATTAGCCTGCTTGAAACCTATGGATTTGAGCACACTCATACAAAAGATGATGGTGAACGAATTTATGAAAAGCCATTTTCATCTGCTAAATTAGCCTCAGACAATACATCAGGATTTTTACAAGCACAGAGAAATTACCCACGATTTGTATCCGGGCCAGATGTTCCTGCATTTGGGGTTCCAATACAGGAAGAGTATCACGATACATTATTTCCTGAGTTAAAAGACAACAGCCAATCAGACATGTTTGAACAGGCGGGCATCCAAACGCAAACGCTAAGGCCGGGTAACACAATCCGAAAGGTCTACGTTTGCCGTGCTCCAAGTAACCTTGATAAACCAGGCTCTATCTTGCTTTTTTACAAGGGGCTTTCAGATAGTTTACCCTCACAATGTATAACAACCGTTGGAATATTGGAAAATTTCCATTTGGCTACAAGTGAAGCGGAACTATCGCGACTAACAGGAGGGCGTTCAGTCTACAGCGAGGAGCAACTTGCAGAGTGGAGACCAACACCTGAAAATCCTATGAAAGTCATCAATTTTCTTCTTCATGGATACTTTGAACCGAGTGTCAGTTTGGCAGATCTGTCATCTATGAAGATTATGAAAGGTCATCCACCTATGTCCATTTTTCGTATAAATCCAGCCGTCTTGCCAGACCTTTTGGTAAGATTAGATCTTGGTTTTTCTGTTTAGCAATGAATATTACATCCATTGGGCTCGTTGGGATATCGGGTGTCGGTAAGTCAACCTTCATAAGGAAAGTACAAACACATTGTTTGATAGAACACCTATCAGCCAGCGAGATAATACAGTCAGAATTATTTGAGACTACAGGAAGAAAACTCACCCCCGCTCAATTGCGGGAAAGAAACATCGACGAAAATCAAGCAGCTCTGATTTCAGGATTTCAGAAGATAAAACTTAAGGCTTCTGTTCCATCAGTCCTAGATGCACACACCGTTGTTGATAAAGAAGGTGTATTGATTCCTATAAAACACAGTGTTTTCGCAACATTCGGTTTTGACTTGTTGATTTGTTTAGTAGCACCAGCTTCACAGATTATCGAGCAAAGGGCCAATGATAAGACAAGGAATCGCCCTAAACTCACTTTAAAGAATATTGAATACCATCAAGAAGCAAGTAGGCGGCAGGCTATTGAAATAGGAACATCACTTGGAATACCAACGTTCGTACTCACTGCCGGTGATGAAAGGAAGATGGCTAAACTCATTTATCCAAATTTGATTTGAACAAATGGCTTAAAACCGCTCCAAATAAGACCCCAGGTCAATGTCCAGTTTGGGGATGCTATACCCTTTTAGGGTTGATCGTTTTTACTCATCGTAAAAATTCTAATCTCTGTAATATTTTCTATCAGCGGCAAACTAACGAGGCATTCGTATGCTGAGAATTTGGCGTGGCCAAATCGGCCATTTTCACAGAAAGTCACAGAACTTCATAGAAAGTCATAATAGGTCACGCGAATTCACTATTTAGGAACTAGACCAAAAATCCATTTTTCTGACAGCCTTAGTCCATCGCAATTGAAGGACTTAGGTCATGTCGCCACAAAATATCTTGATCGGGCAAATATGCGTCGTCTTTGCGACGATCGTTTTGTCGACATGGTATGCTACGCAGTGGGTCGCGCTTCAGTTTGATTATGATGCTTATCTGGGAACAGGATTCGCAAAGCTTGGCAATCACAAAATCTATGCGCCCTGGAACCTCTTCAAATGGTGGTATCAATTTGACGCCTATGCGCCTCATATTTTTTCAAGAGGCGGACAAATCTCCGCAGGCGGTGGTCTACTCGGAATTGTCTTCGCGGTCATAGGTTCTGTACTCCGCGGCCGTTCTGCCAAAGCGCTGAACACATTCGGATCATCGCGCTGGGCGACATCAAAGCAAATGAAGCAGGTGGGCCTTCTGGATGACCAGGGCGTTTTCCTTGGCCGCACTAAAACTGACTATATTCGTCATCACGGGCCAGAACATGTCATGGCGATTGCGCCGACGCGGTCTGGCAAAGGCGTGGGCCTTGTTATCCCGACCTTGCTCTCCTGGACTGACAGCGCGGTTATCCATGACATCAAAGGAGAGAACTGGCAGCTCACCGCTGGCTGGCGCGCAACATTTTCTCATTGCCTATTATTTGACCCGACTAATGCCGCAAGCGCCAAATATAACCCTCTTTTAGAAGTGCGCAAAGGGGCCAATGAAGTCCGGGACGTTCAGAATATTGCCGATATTCTTGTTGACCCTGAAGGCATGCTTGAGCGCCGTAACCATTGGGAAAAGACCGCACATAGTCTTTTAGTGGGGGCTATCCTTCACATTCTCTACGCAGAGCGCGAAAAGACTCTGGCTCGCGTAGCCTCATTCCTCTCTGACCCAAAACGTAATTTTGAAAAGACGCTTGGGGTCATGATGAAAACCAATCATCTCGGTGACCGGACA
>CAYZLR010000166.1:0-4544 GCA_964479275.1 uncultured Caulobacterales bacterium | reverse complement strand
CAAACAAAAGGAAGTAGATCATTTTACTTTTGATCAGGATAACATCAAAGAAGTGGTTTTGACAACTGGCCAAACCCTTGCCACCAAATCTGTTATTTCTAGTACCCATCCGGCCCAACTCCACCGTTTTGTACGCCATCAAAAAGGTGCTTTGCGTAAAGCCTACCTCAAAAGAATTCAGCAAATCACCCCCACTCCAGGAGTCTTTTCTGTGCATTATACTTTAAAGCCCCATACGGTTCCTTACATCAATAGCAATTATTATATCCATGAGAACCAACAAGTATGGGATGCCATTACTACCAATCAACAACAATGGCCAGGAAGTTACTTGGCCTTAACTCCGCGCAGCAGTAAATCGGCCGTTTACGCCGATAGTTTTGCAGCACTCACCTATATGGATTACTCCAAAATGCAGCCTTGGACAGAAAGTTTCAATACTGTATCTAAAGCACAAAAAAGAGGAATGGATTATGAAACATTCAAACAAGAATATGCTGCAAAGTTATTGGAATTGCTCTACCAACAATTTCCAGCACTGAAGGGCAATGTACTAAAAAGTTATGTCTCTACCCCCTTATCTTTCAGAGACTACACCAGCAGTCCTACAGGTTCTTTTTATGGTTTTGAGCGCAATTATCAAACACCTATGCACACCGCTTTGGCCGTTCAAACACGGATTCCTAATCTAACGTTAACAGGACAAAATGTGAATATGCACGGTATTCTAGGGGTTACCGTTAGTGCGGTATTGGCTTGTTTAAACTTTGTAGATCGAAAAAAATTACTCACTGATATTGTCACCGCTTCTTAGTTATGAGTACACTCAAAAAATGGGGAAAACGTTTTTTGTACCTTTTATTACTACTAGCAATAGGATTGTTTGCCTTAGATTGGTGGTTGGATTTGACACCCCCTAGCATAGCCGACCAACATGCTTGGCAATTGGAACGCACACAAGTAGATGAGCATTCTTATACTATTGGTAAGAATTGGTTGCAAAAAAACAAAGCTGGACTCTGGGAAGCTTATGTCGAAGGTACACCTTTTGAACGTGGAGCCATTTTGGGCAATCTTACTCAGGAATTGATTGTACAGCAAGAGGTTTATTTTGTACAACAGATTAAAGAATTGGTGGATTCAGAGGTGTTTTTGTACGTTTTGCGTTATTTAATAGGCTTTTTTAATCGAAATTTACCCCATTATATTCCATTAGAATATCAGCAAGAGATTTATGGCGAAGCATATTTTTATAGTCAGGCATTTTCAGCCATTGGCTCCAATTATGAGCGGGCACTCAATTATCATGCAGCACATGATATTGGCCATGCTTTGAGCGATTATGCTGTAGTGGGGTGTACTTCTTTTGCGACTTGGGATAGTAACAGCGTAAATGAGCAATTGTTGATTGGGCGGAATTTTGATTTTTATGTGGGAGAGAATTTTGCCAAGGACAAAATGATTCTGTTTATGCGGCCAGACAGTGGCTATGCTTTTGCCTCGGTTACTTGGGGCGGTTTTTTGGGCATTGTTTCAGGAATGAATGAACAGGGCTTGACGGTTACGCTCAATGCTGCTCAATCAGGGATACCCAATGTTGCTAAAACGCCTATCTCTATTGTTGCCCGTCGAATTTTGCAGTATGCCCAAAACATAGAAGAAGCATTAGCCATAGCTCAAGAATACGAAACATTTGTATCAGAATCCTTATTGATTGGCTCGGCAGAAGATGGAAAAGCAGTCATTATAGAAAAATCTGTTGATAAATTGGCCCTGTACGAATCGCTCTCCCCACAAATTATTTGTTCCAACCACTACCAGAGTGATTCTTTTGCATATGATCCTGATAATCTTTATAATATAAAAAACTCGGCCTCCAATTATCGTCAAATTCGCACCCAAGCCTTGCTCGATCAGTATGGGGCATTGGATTATCAAAAAGCGGCCACCATATTAAGAGATACTAAAGGGCACCATAACAAAAACATAGGTTTGGGCAATGAGAAAGCACTCAACCAACTACAAGGACACCATGCGGTTATTTTTGAGCCTCAAAAACGCTTGATTTGGGTATCTACGGCACCTTACCAATTGGGCAAGTTCTTGGCTTATGATTTAAATATGGTGTTTAATACGACTGGTTTGCCTCAACAAGATCTATCTATAGATTCATTAACTATAGCCGCTGATTCATTCGCTAATACACAATTTTTTGCTGATTATATACAATTTAGAACGCTCAAACAACAAGTACTTACTTGGATAGCGGACGGCAAGGCTTACACTGCCGAACAAGGAAGAAAAGCGGCTCAACTAACTGTTTTAAACCCCAATTATTACCATGCTCATGCACTATTGGGCGATTATTATCAAGCCAAAGAACAATGTGCCTTGGCCATACCTGCTTATCTTACTGCTTTGGGATTAGAAATTGCCACCAAAGAAGAAGAGCAAATCATTCTAGAGCATTTATATCGTTGCCAAGAATCTCAATAATCTCATTCAATTACCATTCTATGATGTCCTTTTCCATTCCAGCCATTGATTTACAAAAAGCTGCTCCTGTTATTGTTCAAGCTTATCAGGAAGCGCAATTGCAGCAATTATTGGCTTATCTAGCGCAAAATTCTCCCTTCTACCAACAACAATGGAAAATAGCTGGTATTGATCCCCGTATGATTCACACACTCCAAGACTTACAGCAACTACCGTTCACGACCAAAGCAGATTTGCAAGCACATAATGAGTCTTTTATAGCTGCTCCACGCCATAAAATTATTGATTATGTGACTACTTCGGGCACGATGGGGCAACCGATTACTTTTGCACTCACTGAAAATGATTTGCAACGACTGGCTTGGAATGAAGTGACTTCTTTTGAATTGGCTGGGTTGACAGATGAGGATGTATTGTTGCTGACCACTACTTTGGATCGACGTTTTATGGCAGGGCTTGCTTACTTTTTGGGCGCGAGACAATTGGGGGCTGGTGTTGTTCGGGTGGGTGCAGGCTTGCCTGCTTTGCAGTGGGATACTATTCAGCGTGTGGCACCTACGGTGTTGATTGCTGTGCCTTCTTTCATCCTCAAATTGATTGATTATGCACAAAAAAATAGCATTGATTATCAAAATTCGAGCATCAAAAAAGCCATTTGTATTGGAGAGAGCTTACGCCAAGAGGATTTTAGTTTGAATACATTGGGCCAAAAAATAACCGAGCTTTGGGATATAGAACTTTACTCAACTTATGCCTCTACAGAAATGAGTACCGCCTTTACAGAGTGTGCTGCTGGGCGTGGGGGGCATCACAATCCTGCTTTGATTATAGTCGAAATTTTGGATGAAGCAGGGCAGCCCGTTCCTGAAGGAACAGCTGGGGAAGTGGTGGTTACGACCCTACAAGTAGAGGCCATGCCCTTGGTACGATTTAAGACTGGGGATATTTGTCAATGGCATCCAAATAAGTGCAGTTGTGGGCGCACTTCATTGCGTTTGGGGCCTGTGTTGGGGCGGAAAGGGCAAATGATAAAATACAAAGGCACTACCCTTTATCCACCCGCTTTAAACGATTTGCTCAACCAATTTGAAATAATACAAGGTTTTGTGGTAGAAGCATTTACCAATGAAATGGGTACCGATGAAATTTTAATCAAATTGCACAGCTCTAAACCTTCCAAAGTTTTAGAAAAACGGATCAAAGACCATTGTCGTGCTCGTTTGCGCGTGGCCCCTAATTTGGAATTTGTAGACTTAAAGACATTAAATCAATTGCGTTTTCCTGCTATGAGCCGTAAACCTGTTTTGTTTATTGATCATAGATAACCTTTATTTTAATCGATTGCCCCTGTTTTTAAGATTTTCTTGCTTATCTTGCTGTTATTAAATTACATATTAAAAAAACATTAAAACCAATGAGAATACAAATAACTATTATATTTTTATTGTTTAGTAGCTTACTATTTGCACAGAATGTAAATATAGATTGGGGGGAAGTTAATAAAAATGAATCTTTTGTTAATAGAATTTTGGGCGAAACAAAAACGGAAGTTGTTGCTTTAGCTTCCAAAGGAGAAGATTTTTACATAGAAACCTATGACGTTAATTCTATGAAGCTCAAACAATCTAACAAATTTGAATTGCCCAAAGAGCAAGATAAGAAAACAGAAATTGAAAAAATTCACTTTTTTCCTGCTAGTCAAAAAATTGTCCTTTTTACGAGTCTTTATAAGGATAAAACAAGTGTCATCTATTATTATGAAATTGGATTAGATGCTACAGTAAGTAAGGGAACAGTGCTGATGGAAATTGAAGTACAAAAAAAGGGATTAAAAGGACATTTTGGTTTTGATGAAGCTATAGGTGATAACACCATATTAGTATACCATACCTCTAAACTTCGCAAAGAAAAAGTGAAGCAAATTTCTGTCAAAGTAATTGATGCTCAAATAAATTTGATTGCGGATTTATCGGATAAAATTCCTTTAAAGGATTATAAAAAGGAAGTTTTTGTTTCTAATATTATTTACAATAGCAAAGGATACATTC
>CAYZLR010000165.1:0-4564 GCA_964479275.1 uncultured Caulobacterales bacterium | reverse complement strand
AAACAATGATTTGGTCAAATTCCTCGGGAAGAGGATGGCTCCGCAAGCAGGACTCATAGAAATATCAATAAATTAATAATAACAATGGGTTATAAGTGTGTCAATTTATTTTTGGGGCACGATAGCTTGGGTATAAAACGGACCAAATATACACATCTAAGCTTCAAATGGTTTCCTGCCCAGGAGAACGCGATAGAGCTTAAGTGTCTCTCCAGTAGTCTCGTCTTTTCCAGATTGTTTGCTATCACCAAATACAGACTGGGCAACTCTCTGAGATTCAAGATTTGTATCTAGAACTGAGGCCTCCACATAAAACATTGGAGTTTTAGCTCGACGAAAACCGAAATCAATTTCATCTATTGCAATCTTTGCGATTTGTCTGCCAAGCCCTTTATTACGATGCTTTAAAGGAACAGCATAACCAATCTGAAATACAAACTTTCCGTTTAAAGGGTCAGCAGGCGAAAGATTTGAAAACGCTATGACTTCACCATTATCTATCAACACATAACTAAATCGTTTCTTATTTGGAGCCGGTTCATCCAGCAACATGAAAGCCTCTGTGTGAACATCGCACCGTTTAAGGTGTATTAGTCCAGAAGTATAAGCTTCCTGAAACGACTTTAGTGCATCGGTAGGGTCGACCATCTTTTTTACCCTTAAGTTATATTCTGACTTCGTAAAATCATGGCGAGACTATATTCTCTGAAGTGAAGCTGTGTCGCGTACATATTTAAACTTAGTAATATCCCCTGATTTAATAAGCTCTACAGCCTCAGCGACAGCATTGGGCGGAACTAAAAACCATTCGCGGGGTGTAAATGGCTTGCCGAAACGATCTTGTATCGTGATTTGTAATTGAGCTTCGGAAAAAATCTGGTGGATCAGGCTTTCAAGTTTTTTACGGCTGACATTATACAGTGTGTATTCATCAATAATTTCTACATCACCAAGTAAATAAGTTGCTTCGTTTTTCGCATTTGATATTCGCGATTTAACAGAGCCTCCTGTTACACCAATTTTCACGATGGCGTTTCGAATGGGAAGAATTTCTGGTAACTCAGATATCGATCTAAGGACATAAATTGTGCCAGTTTCTGTATCTTGATCTTCGATGTCCGAAAACAGTGGCCCAGATGCAATGTCTGAAATTATCCGACTGGTTTCATCTTTGTACATTGCTCGAACTAGCGAGCGTAGAAGGATGCCACTTTCTGTGCCGTTGGAGTAAATCACACGAAGTCGGGAGTCGTGTTCTCCGTTGGGTGCTTTTTGCGGCTCCCCAATCTCTGCTATAAATGCGGTTTGTCCGCCAATAACGACGAACTGACCTTGCGTGATATCCGCCTTGAGAAACCCAGCATCTTTACGAAACTTACGCACCTTACGAATGCCAGTACCTATTTCTCGCTCGACCTTTTTGAACAATGACTCAAACTCATCAAAATCACGACAGACCTCACGGTTGGCGATTTCTTCGGCAGCCTGTCGGTGGGCCATAGGCGCTACGTGTTTGATTTTTGTTATATCTTTGTCGTCCTGATTAAGTGGGGTAATGCCCAGCTCACTCAATAGTGCCTCGTCGTCAGGTTCCTGAAGTTCAATGATACTATCGTTCTTAAGTAACCCCTGAAAATCCATATTTTTCAAGAGAGATAGCGCCTGCGAATTCTTACGTAACTGATCTAGTCGTACAGCATAAAGGCGCTCGAAAATATCCCTGTCTTCTCCATGTTGAGGAGCACGGCCATGATCTTCCGTGAATTTCAATATATCTTCAAACCCTGCGATTAGCCGTGCTTCTAGGGGCGAGTATGTCTTGGGCTTTTCAGCCTCAAGCTCCACACCTAATTCGCCCAAAAGTTCTAAATCGGAAAGATCACTCATTGGGCATTCTTCGCCGTATGTTTAGCAAGGGCTGCAATCCCCTCGGCCATCTTTCGTTCCCATGCATCGGTTGATGTGATTGAGGGAGATCGTCCACGTTCTTTCTTAAAGGCTAATGCTCGAACAGCTAGAGTGCGAGCTTCTTCATAAGGGATCGTTACCTTTTTAGCTGTGATAATTCCCTGTAATTGCCTGAGGGTCTTTTCATCCATTGTTTTCGATAAAATGGAAAATGCAGATTGAAAAGGATTGATGGAGTCAATTAGGTCAACATCAAGCGTTCGTACATCCATGGCGAATTTACGAATCCCTTCAAGTAATTGCGTGTTCGCTTTTAAATCGTCAGTATCTGACCCGAGGGCAATTGTACCTTTCTTTGCCATTTCAATCATATTCATGGCGGCGACGACCCTCTGACGTGCTGCCTCTTGATCTTCATCGGGCAAATTCGGGTATCGTTGACGCACGATGTTCATTGTACGGACAACAGTTGTTTCTTCAGGAATAGCATCAAGATTGAACAGGCCTTGCTCGACAGTTGGTTTGTCCTGAAGTACCGCAGCGACAAGCTCCTTGATATCTTCTTCGCAAACCCGTTTACCTTCGTCAGTTGTCGGCTCTTTTAAGCCTGCAATTTCAATATGGAACGCAGCTTGGTCACCCTCGCGGACGCCTATATTTGTTCCGTTTTTATCGAATCCACCTTCACCGTAATCAAAACCGTCCTTTGGAGCAGCTTGATCTACGGGGCGCTTTGGCGTGAATTTGAAGTTCGGAATTAACACTTGTTCCATTAGTAAAGATGCCGCGATAGCTTTTAGCGTGTCATTAATTGCGTCTGTGACCGCGCCTTCAGAAGCGTCAGGTTCGGCAATAAGATTTGTAAAGCGAGCATGTGTTTTACCTGGCGCGTCGCGCGTTGAGCGGCCGATTATTTGAACGATTTCTGTTAGGGATGAACGGTATCCGACGGTCAGAGCATGCTCGCACCATATCCAGTCAAAGCCTTCTTTAGCCATGCCTAGCGCGATGATGATATCAACCCAGTCACGGTTCTCATTTGCGCGTGGATCTTTGAGGGACGCCATGACTTGCTCACGGTCACGTTCGTCCTCGACAAGGTCAGCGACACGCAGCATGCGGCCTTCCGATGTCTCGATGAGGTGGAAGCCTGTTTCAGGGTCTTTACCTTTCGAGGACTTTGAGGATATTGGGCACGGAGGTGTAATGCATGCCTAGCTCGCCGCGTTCCTCATCATCGGCGACGGCCTGGATCATGGAGCCAAAAATATCGGGGTTGATAGCTGTCCAGTCGAGCTCGCCTGCTCGAATAAGATATGTCCGAGCCATTTTATTGAATATAGGAACTTCAACTTTGGAACCATCATCAGGGCCGCCAAATAGGCCGCCATTCACATAAGGAAATTTGTCTGCATAGGGCCGAACGTCTTTACGATCGCCTTTGCGGGGGTCGTGGTTCATAGCGGCAAAAATTGTTGTGATAATCTCGTGAGTCAGATCGGGGTTTCCGTGACTCATTTTTTCTACTGTGAGGGTGAATAGATCATCGCCTTCAAATATACCTGTGTCTTCCGCGAAGAAGCAGAAGATGAGCTGCGCCATGAAGTGATTAAACTGCTCACGGTTTTTTTCCTGCGCCCAATTTTTATTGCGCTCATCTTGGAGCAACGCGACGTATAGCTTATCCAGCCGTCCCGTCGCTTTGATGTCGATGGGGTTGTTTTTGATTTCTGAAACGGTGGTGATGCCAGCGAGAGGCAGCAGAAACCCGAAATGTGTTGGCAGATCCGTATAGGCGCAAGACAGCGGCATATCACTCGTCAGATCTATCGCCTGAATATCTATGCCATCAGTCGCAAAGATGAACTTCGCCTTTTGTTGCGCTGTTTTCGGAGATTCTAGAAGAGCTTTTAGTCCGGCTTCCGTTTCGCCCGGTGCAGTTGCGAGGATATGTATGTTAGAGCGCTGCAAGACAGCACCATCAACATCGGTGCGATTGGAAGAGCCTTTACGCAGTCTTTTGAGTGTCGTCTCTTTATTTCCAAAGGCTTCGAGGAACTGAAATGGGAACTCGTCAGGGTCAAATGGCTGAATAACCAAGTCCGATACGGCTTCCTCTATTTCAACAGCATTCATTTACGTCTCCAAGGTTGTGATATTAGAACGATTCAAGGGTAGCTGTGAAGCAATATATCTATCGTGATACTTGGGTACGTTTCGTCACAATGCCTATCATTCGACGTGGCATATTTATTATCGGCTTCATCTTGTAATGTGACTTCATCACAAAGCTAGTTGGGAAATATTGTAAGTCTAGAATTTAGTATCTAATCCTACGGGTATATCCTTGAACCCATAAGCGACAACCTTCTGTTCGACTTTTAACACAAGATTTTCAGCTGCAGATGCAACCGACTCGACATAAGATCTGTCAAAAATTTCTAACTTATCGCCTGCCTTAGTTTTACCGTTGCGGTGTACGCAATCATGGCGGTGCTCTTTAGCTTCATTTAGTAGTGTTTCATGGGCCTCATCATCATATATACTGATACCTAAAGCAGCTTTGAATAACTCATCAACCATTGGAAAATTATGAAAGCTCTCCAGAAGCTTTTGGCTCCCGACGTAAACCGTTCATGGTTTTCCGCGTTCCATC
>CAYZLR010000164.1:0-4571 GCA_964479275.1 uncultured Caulobacterales bacterium | reverse complement strand
GAACTATCTCAAAGCTGCAGGATATTGCGTATAATTAAAAAGGTAATGCTCTAGATTACGTAAAATCATATAGGCTAGTCATCGCAAGAACTATAGATATGACGATGGTGCCAACGATGGTCGCAATGATTAAAATCGCAATAGGTTCCGCCAATGCTGTCAATCTCTTGGTGAGTTCGCGGGTTTCGTTTTCTTGGCTCTCCCCAATGAATAACAACATATCGGCTAAGCGACCAGACGCTCGTCCTGTCCGCACTAAATCAACAGTAAGGGGGTCAAGGTCTGGAATATTTTCTTCCAATACCTCATCAAGGTTACGACCAGCGCGAATTTCGCTACGGGCGGTTCGCATGCCCGCCCGCAAACGCGGAGAGCGTAAACCCAGTTCACCGAGTTGCAAGGCCGATAATATATCTGCGCCATTATCCAATGCGATCCCTAAGGTGCGAGCCCATCCACCTAAGTCTGATTGTATAAGGACAGGTCCAATAAGTATGGCGCGTTCCGAAAAGGACCGGAGTGTTTGTTTAATCGTTTCATTACGGCTAATGAAAATACTACCTGAAATTACAGCGGCCATGGCTACGATAAAAATATAAAGATTATTTTTTAGCCCAACTCCCATATTAATAACAATCTTAGACATAATTGGTAAATTATCTCGGTTACTACCGATGAGTTGATCAAAACGTGGGACGATAAATAAAAACATTAAAAATACGATCGTTCCTCCCACAATCGTCAAAAATAATGGGTAAGAGAGAGAGGTACGAATTTCTCTTCGCATAGCATCTTCATACTCCATGCGTTCAGCCGCATCAGTTAAGGCCTTGGCTGATTTGCCTGTTGCTTCGCCTAATTCAGCAAGCCGCGGAACATAACGAGGTAATTTGGGAAGATGTTTTGACATAGCCGTGGATAAGCGTTCACCGGCTCGTAGGTCCTTGCGAATATTTTGAGCTGCTGTAGCTAAAGCAGGATGAGAATTAGAACGAGCGAGGCTAGCTAAAGCTTCGAGCAATGTCACACCTGCGGATAATAATGTGGCTAATTGCCGAATAAATCGCGCCATATCTCGAGATTTAATGACTTTTTTCCGGACAAAAAATTGCGTCTGCTCGGCTTTTTGTGACAACTCATAGGGGGCAAGCTGGCGGCGTTTTAAGAGTGTAAAAGCATTCGCCTCGTCCACAGCGTCAATCTCTCCGCGCACGGTCACTTCATTGCGATTGAGGGCTTTATATTTATAGGTCGCCATTGTATTAATTTGGCAGGTTTTCTATCGATTTTCAATGATACATGCTTTTAAATAGCTGGGAACAGCGCTTTAGTTCTGATCAAGAATGTTAGGGTTTGACTATGGAAAATACATATATGGATATGGAACTGACACAGAAACTTGTCGCTGAAGGTCAGCACAGAGGATTTGTTGGCGGCATGTGGGATGAAATCGGAAAACTGCAATTTGAATACCTAAAGTCTAAAGGCCTAAAGCCAAATCAAAGATTACTTGATGTTGGCTGCGGGAGTATGAGAGGCGGGATTCATTTTGTGTCTTACTTAGACGCTAAGCATTATTACGGATTTGATCTGAATTCGGCTTTAATTGAAGCGGGGTTAAACATTGAAATTTCAAATGTTGGGTTATCCCATAAAATTGATCTTGAAAATTTTTCAACGGCTTCCGGATTTAAATATCCTAAGCATTGGCCCTCTATGGATATGGCGCTTGCTCTCTCATTGCTGACGCATTTGAATTACGGGTCAATTTGCCTATGTCTTAAAAATACGGCGAAAATGCTTAAGAACGATGGGCGGTTTTATGCAACGATTTTTATAGCGCCTGAAAATAGTTACGCTGAACCGATTAAACAATGCTCAGACGTTATCACGCACCCGTCTAAAGACCCTTATCATTATACCCCTCGGCTCATAGAACAAGCTGCGTTGGAAGCCGGGTTACGTTTGATTGATATTGAAGATTTTGAGCATCCAAGGAATCAGAAAATGTCGATTTTTGAACGCATTTAAATATTCATAGCTAGAGCGCGTCGTCACCGGGGTAAGAACTGACCTGAGACTTTATAGGATATGCGGTCTAGAAACCTACGTATTAAATATCTCACTATATCTAGGCGGCTTAGAGGGTCCTGCGGGCCGACTCCTGCCATTTGCCGAATGTGAGACCTCATGCTCACATGGTCATCATTGCTCGTATTTTTTTCATTATTCACGGAATATCCTTCCTTTCTGATAAAGACATGAGCACAGACTTTAGGTAGGATGGCAATTTTACCCATTTCCGCTAATTTCAGATTGAAAAGCCAGTCTTCGGCGACTTTGACATCTTCCGGATATCCGCCAATTTGATCAAACATCTCACGCCGATAAATCAGCGTATTTGTTGCGATTAAATTATTCCATGATAATTGGGCATGTTTCACGTTTTTACGGCCTGGCGATAAAACGTAATCAAGACGCTTTTTATTCTTTTTTTCATGGATGATGGCTGCATGGCAAGTCACCGCAACATAGTCATTTTTTTTTCTAAACTTATCTAAAGCTAATGAGACGAAATCTGTACATAAGAAGTCATCATCATCATGGAGCAAGACGAAGTGAGCAGAAGTTGCTTTGACCCCTATATTTGCGAGTTGCCCCAAGGATAGCCCGTCTGAAACGTGAGTAATGACAACATCTATGCCTTGCACGCGTGCGCGCTCTACGCAGATTTCATGTTCAGGGCTCATTTGGGTTTGAGTTACAATCGACCAGATTAAGTGTGCGCCGGATTGATAGATTAACCCCTCTAAAACGCGATTGAGATATGAAGCAGAGCGCGACGAGCGCGTAACAATGGCGAGAGTTTCCAACTCGGCATTATCTTTTTTTATTTCAGAAGGTTCGATATATAGCATGTTTGATCTTTGAAATTTTCGTCCATCCTCATCAAATAATTAGCACTGTTTCCATCTGGGTTAAACTGAAATTTATGAATAAGATTGTTTCGGGACGCGTTTACAAGTCTATACAAATTCGACACGGGGTGAGCGTGTGCGCAAATCAACTAGTCCGACCACCTCAAGTTCTGTCTCACAAGCCACTTGGAATATCAAACCGTCTAATATTCTGTGCATGAAGTGACGTTCATGTTCGATTTCATGCACGATACCGGCATTAATAAAATATGTGCCGGGCATAAGATTACACATAAATTCAAAGGACAGGCGTGCCGTTTCGTTTTCGCGGACATGCCGCAGAGGTAAATCCTTCTTGAACGTTGTTGTGGCTCCGGAAAGTTCTACCCCATTGATCGTTTTAATTAACATTCCAAACGCAACATTTTTGGCATCCATGCTGAAGTCGACATGGTACTGGTAGGTATATTTGCGTCCCATTTGTAAAGTATTTACATTCTCGCCCTGCGCGTTCAAAATACACAAGTCACGAATGCGGGCACCTTTTTGCTCATAATCTACGCGAGATTGGGACACGAGATTGGGGTCGAAAAATTCGAGAGAAACATTAGGATCAGTTGGATTTATAGAGCCCTCTATATGTTTGTCTTCGGGCGTTTCGATATCTTCGGCGATTGCGGTTTCAAGCTTTATAGCTTTGATTTCTGACCGTGCGAGCTGCGCTCCATCACCTGAGAGGTTCATCAATCTTTGGTATTGATTGACAACAAATTCTGGACGCCCCTCGAGAATTTTCTCACCAGCATCAAGCAGAATGGCCTTAGAGCAGAGCTGCAATATGCTGGAGGCGGAATGGGATACAAATAATATGGTGCCTCCATTTTCTTGAATTTGTTCAATCCGCGCGAAACATTTTCTTTGAAAGGCTTCGTCTCCAACCGACAGGGCTTCATCGATAATCAAAATATCCGGATCAACATTTATAGCGGTTGCAAATGCGAGACGAACATACATACCGCTGGAATAGGTTTTGACGGGTTGTTCGATAAAATCGCCTAAGCTGGCAAAGTCTGCAATGGCATCAAAACAAGATGTTATTTCTTTCTGATCAAGCCCCATAATTGCGGCGTTAAGGAATACATTTTCTCGTCCCGTAAATTCTGGATTGAATCCGGCTCCAAGTTCTAATAGGGCGGCGATCCGACCATTCAACGCGATGGTTCCGCTACTTGGATGAAGTGTTTTACAAATTAACTGTAGCAGGGTTGATTTACCACTCCCATTTCGACCGATTATACCAACTGTCTCGCCCCTATTTATAGAAAAAGAAATATCGTTTAATGCGGGAAACTCTCTATAGAACTTTTTATCTGTGGGCCAGATAAGTTGTTTTAACCGATCAACCGGTTTTGCAAATATTTGATAAGTTTTGGAAACGGATTCAAGGCTTATGGCGACATCATTATTATAAGACATCGGCAAACCCATTTTTCGTTTTATTAAACCAGATATTGCCAGCCATAAAAATCAAAGCGCTTATCAAGGAATAGATAGCGAGCCCTGACCAGCTGGGCGCGTTGCCCCAAATGACGACGTCCCGAACTTGTTCAACGGGAAAGCTCAGCGGATTAAGGTACATATATTTTTGAGCCA
>CAYZLR010000163.1:0-4631 GCA_964479275.1 uncultured Caulobacterales bacterium | reverse complement strand
AGAATCATAAGTCGCTGAAATCACTCAATTGTAATTTTGAATTGGGCTCTTAGTTCAGGCATCAGCTTACCTGATAAATTTTGTGTTCTGGCAATAGCAATTGCGGTTCCAACCGTTGGGTGCCCGGCAAAAGGCATCTCATATCCGAGAGTGAAAATCCTGACCCGCGCTGTATGCGCCGGATTTTCCGGTGACAATATAAATGTCGTCTCAGAAAGGTTAAATTCATTGGTAATGGTTTGCATCTGTTCTGTACTAAGATCATCCGCACCAAAAACCACAGCCAGTGGGTTTCCTGCAAATTTGCGTTTTGTAAAAACGTCCCAGGTTTGAAATTCATATTCAGCCATTTTCATATCCCTTAATTCAATTAGCCATTGTGTGACCATGATTGAGCGGACCATGACCGTCGCCAAATCCGGGTGCCGTCTCAATGGCTTTTCTCACATAGTCGATCGCGCGTTCAATCGATTGGTGAAGCGACAACTCTTGCGCGCACCCGGTTGCGATGGCAGACGATAAAGTGCAACCTGTACCATGTGTCGAGGTCGTTTCGATTTTTTTATTTTTATAGGTTTTTACAGGACCAACATTCAACACGATATCAATTACATCACTCCCCTCAATATGACCACCTTTTAAGAGCATCGGGCAAGAGCATTTTTTTGAAAGCTTTTCTCCTGCCTTCAACAACGAATCGCTATCATGCACTGATAAGCCAGACAGTTGCGCCAATTCCGGAGCATTTGGTGTCATTAAAATAGCTGACTGCGGCATCAATTCATCGACAATAACCTGTGTCACCCCCTCTCCGGCTAACATATCACCGCTAGTGGCCACCAAAATAGGATCTAAAATCTTAGCAACGTCTTTTGCCTCTTCATACAATATTTCACTGATCATTGATGCTGTATCAGCGCTCCCCATCATACCAATCTTTATTGCATCGACACCAATATCATGAATGCAAACTTTAATTTGTTCACGAATAATATCGAGAGGAACAGGCATTATATCATAGACGCCCCTTGTGTCTTGTACCGTTAATGCTGTAATTGCGGTCATAGCATAACCGCCAAGCGCGGTTACGGTTTTTATATCCGCTTGTATGCCCGCTCCGCCAGACGGATCAGACCCAGCAATAATGAGGACACGGCCACGCACAGATCACCCAATTGCCGCGCTAACGGCAGACGTGATATCTCCAACAACCGAGTGAACGAGCTCCTGATCCTCGCCTTCAGCCATGACCCGAATTAATGGCTCCGTCCCTGATTTTCTAATCACGACACGTCCCGACTCACCAAAGCGCTGCTCGCCTTTTGCAATGGCATCCTTAACGCTTTGCTTGGATAAAGGATCGCCTGATTGGTAACGTACATTTTCCAATAATTGCGGATAAGGATCAAATAAATGACAGGCTTGGGATACTTTGATCCCCATTTCTGCAACAACGGCGAGGACTTGAAGTGCCGTTACCAGGCCATCACCTGTAGTTGCATAATCATTTAAAATAACGTGTCCTGAAGGCTCCCCACCTATATTGATAGTTTTCTCCCGCATAGCCTCAACAACATAACGATCCCCTACTTTTGTTCTGACTAAATCAAGACCTTCTTTTTGCAGGAATTTTTCCAAACCGAGATTAGCCATCACAGTTGAAACAACACCATTACCTTGAAGTTTATTTTTTTTGTTCCAGGAAGTCGCTATCAGAGCAATGATTTGGTCTCCATCAATGATGTTTCCCTTTTCATCGCTAATAATTACCCGATCTGCATCACCATCCAGCGCAATGCCAATATCTGCGCGATATTCAAGCACAGCTTCTTGCATCGTCTTTGTCGATGTCGATCCACATTGGCGGTTAATATTAAACCCATTCGGGTCTACACCTACTTTTTTAACATCTGCCCCAAGTTCCCATAAAACAGTTGGAGAAACCTTATAACCCGCTCCATTGGCGCAATCGATAACGACGCGTAACCCCTCGAGGGAATGGCGCTTGGGAAATGTATTTTTTGCAAATTCAATGTAACGGGCCGCAGCATCATCGATACGTTGCACACGGCCCAAATCAGCTGCTGCAGACAATGCGCTTGATTGATCCTGTTGCATCAAAGATTCTATTTCAGACTCTTTCTCATCAGAAAGTTTATAACCGTTAGGCCCAAAAAACTTAACACCGTTATCATGATATGGATTATGGGAGGCGGAAATCATTACGCCCAAATCAGCTCGCAAAGACCGTGTCAACATGGCCATAGCCGGTGTTGGAAGGGGGCCTAACAAAAACACATCCATCCCGGAGGCTGCAAAACCTGCAGTAAGAGCTGGCTCAATCATGTATCCAGAGAGCCTTGTGTCTTTTCCAATAACAACCCGATGACGGTGATTACCATTTCGAAAAACGCGCCCCACAGCCATACCAAGCTTCATTAAAGCTTCGGGCGTAAGCGCACCTGCATTGGCAAGCCCGCGAACCCCATCTGTACCAAAAATTTTCCGTTCAACCGATTTTGTCATTTTATATCCAACGTATGGTTATCAAACTATCTACTTCAACTAGACTTTTAGCATAAAAATCTGAATGGGGAGTAACAAAGCTTACCTTAAAGCGAGCAACACACAAATTAACAAATTCTATCCTGTAGCATCAACGCTTGTTTTGTTTCTTGGACATCGTGCACACGCAAAATACCAACCCCTTTTTTCGCTGCATGCAAGGCAAGAGCGATAGAGCCCCCAATACGTTGATCTGCGCGAGCGTTTTGATCTATCGCCGCAATCATGCTTTTACGAGAAGCACCGAACAAAAGTGGCAAGTCAAATTTATTGAAACTCTCAAGACCGCGAATGAGAGCAAGATTATGATCAAACGTTTTTCCAAAACCAATACCCGGATCAATAATTAAGCGATCACGATCAATACCGGCCAACTCACATGCCAATATTCGAGCCTGTAACCAATCGCAAACATTTGCAACCACATCATCGTAAACTGGGTCTTGCTGCATTGTTGATGGGTCGCCTTGAGCATGCATTAAGACAATCTTACACCCTAGACGCGCGGCTAGAGTTAAGCTGTCCGGAGCAAATCTTAGAGCCGATACATCATTCCATATTAAGGCGCCAGCCTCCATAGCAGCCATGGCAACCGCTGGTTTGCGGGTATCAATTGATATAGTTGTAGACGCTTTGGCTACAAGTCCCTTGATCACGGGAATTGTGCGACTAAGCTCGACATTAACATCAACTTCTTTTGCACCGGGCCGTGTTGATTCTCCACCAACATCAAGAATGTCCGCCCCCTGATCAACTAAAGATAGTCCATGATCAATTGCAGCCTGCGGATCCAGAAAATTTCCTCCATCCGAGAAAGAATCTGGGGTAACATTTACGATCCCCATGATTTGGGGGCGGGAAGTACTCATTTCAAAAAAACCTTGAAACGAAGATTATTCTCAAGCACCCTGAGGTTCTGGTCCTGATCCAACAGGATCTTTTGTAACAGGTACTGAGCTTGGTGCTTGATTATCAGGATTATCGTTAGGGTCTTCGCGGACAATTGTTTCACCCTTGAGTAATTTATCAATTTCCTCACCAGTGAGCGTTTCAAACTCCAGAAGAGCAAGAGATAACGCTTCCCAATCATCATTGCGTTCGGTCAGGATTTCCCGGGCCCGTTCATATCCTTCATTTACAAAACGAGAAATTTCTTCTTCGATAAGCTTTGCTGTATCGCCAGAGATTGTTTTTGAGCGCGCAATAGATTGGCCCAAGAAAATTTCGCCCTCTTCTTCAGCATACGCAATAGGACCAAGTTTCTCAGAAAGACCAAATTGGGTCACCATTGCCCGCGCAATCTTTGTGGCCATTTCGATATCTGAGGATGCACCGGACGTAACTTGATCCATACCAAATTTCAATTCTTCCGCAACGCGCCCCCCCATGGCCGTCGCAATGCGTGCCCGCATCTGCTCCAAAGACCAAGATAATTTATCCCGTTCAGGAAGGTATTGAACCATTCCCAGGGCGCGCCCTCTTGGAATGATCGTCGCCTTATGTACGGGATCACTGCCCGGAACACTTAAGCCGACAATCGCATGACCAGCTTCATGATAAGCTGTCAACTGTTTCTCGTCTTCGGTCATCACCATAGACCGGCGCTCAGCGCCCATTAAAACCTTATCTTTGGCATCATCAAATTCTTTCGCTGTGACAAACCTTTTTGATCGACGCGCTGCTAATAAGGCGGCCTCATTAACGAGATTTGCTAAATCAGCCCCTGAGAACCCCGGGGTTCCCCTCGCGATTGTGCGCACGTTTACATCTGGTGCCAATGGCACTTTTTTAATGTGAACTTGCAAAATTTTCTCACGGCCAATGATATCAGGGTTGGGCACAGTAACCTGGCGATCAAATCTGCCTGGGCGCAATAGTGCAGGGTCCAATACATCAGGTCTGTTGGTTGCAGCGATTAGAATAATCCCTTCATTGGACTCGAAGCCATCCATCTCCACCAAAAGCTGGTTGAGAGTCTGTTCGCGTTCATCATTACCGCCGCCAAGGCCCGCACCGCGCGATCGACCCACCGCATCAATCTCATCAATAAAGATAATACAAGGTGC
>CAYZLR010000162.1:0-4692 GCA_964479275.1 uncultured Caulobacterales bacterium | reverse complement strand
TTGTGCTACTTACGTAGACCTAGTCGACCGATAAGCGTTCTGTATCGTTCAACATCTTTGTTTTTCAAATAGTCGAGTAATTTGCGACGTTGATTTACCAGTCGCAACAAACCTTGGCGCGAATGATGGTCGTGGATGTGCTCCTTGAAATGTGGAGACAAGTCCTTAATACGTGCGGTTTGCAAAGCGATTTGTACTTCAGGTGATCCAGTATCGCCTTCTTTTACTTGATAGTCTGCCACGATGGCGGCTTTGTCTGCGGCGGTTAGTGCCATAATAATATTCCTCTTCAGAATCCGGTTGTGCTTCAATTCCCTGAAGGGTGGAAAATGAAGCGGTTTAACCTCGATTGCGATTGCTTTCGAGTAGGCGCGTATTCTAACTGTTTGAGTAAAGAAATCACGTTTATTTGAATGAAAATCACCTGTTTTTCAAGCTTTTAAACACATTTACATCGTTTATCGTCGATAAAGCATAGCAATGAGTATCTACAAAGGTTTTTTGCGCCTTAATGAAACCCAATTCGCTAACTTGGCCAAGACCATACAGATAGCCATCGGGTTGATAAAATCGCGTTAAACCATTAGTTTTTAAACCCTTTGCCAAGGTTGGCTTGCCCTGAATCATACTTAAGGCTTGCGAATTCGATATTGTTATTTTTGGTAAGTGTTCAATTAATACATCAATTGGATGACGGCATTGCTTGAGGTCTGCCTCTAGTACCTGATCTAATGTAAGTGCGCTATCAACACTAATCCCCTTGATATCGGTTCGCCGCAATTCCACCACGTGGGCACCACAGCCGAGCACTTGTCCAAGATCATGACCGAGCGATCGTATATAAAACCCACTAGAGCAATGCACATTCAACTCAACTAAAGATGAGTCTATTCGAACGGCGGATAAACTGTGCACAGTCATACTCCGAGCGGGACGCTCCACGATTTCACCTTTACGCGCTAGCTTATAAAGCGGTTGCCCGTTTTTTTTTAACGCGCTATACATCGGCGGAACCTGTTTGATGTCTCCTCGAAATTGGCCCAACGCTTGCTGAAGCCGTTCATCACTGACATCCACTGCTTTTCGTTCCGTAACCTCACCTTCACTGTCTAGGGTTTCAGTAACTTCGCCGAGTTTGATAACGGTGGTGTATTTTTTGTGCGAATTAAGAAGATACTCAGAAGCCTTAGTGGCTTGACCTAAACAGATCGGCAATAAGCCTGTGGCTAAGGGATCTAAACTTCCAGTGTGCCCGGCCTTTCTGGCATTAAAACGATGTTTGATTTTTTGCAGAGCCGCATTCGAACTCATACCGGTCGGCTTATCCAGGAGAATAACGCCGTGTATATCATTCTTTTGCTTTTTCATCGTCGACGAATCACAGTTAATCTCATACTATGACGTTTGTAATTACACTCAGGCTTGCTGTTTCTGAATAAATTTAATCGGTCTTATTCAGTGCCTTGTCTATTAACGCCGACATTCTCGCACCTTCAGAGATGGAGTTGTCGTAGCTAAAAATCAAGTTAGGACAATGCCGCATATCGATAACCGCCGCCAGAGCCCGACGTAAAAAGCCATTAGCTCGATCCAGCGCTTGCATTGTGTCTTCTATCTCAGCGGTATCTTCGAACATGGACGTAACAAAGACCTTCGCCTGACGAAGGTCTTTGGTTACTTCCACATCAGTGATGGTTAAGCTAGATACTCGTTGGTCCTTGACTTGATTGCGCAGAATCATCGCCAATTGGCGTGTAATAGTCTGCGCAACTCTTTGGCTTCTGGCAAATTCTTTTGGCATCGTTAAACCTTACTCAGTCAGTCGTAAAATAACGCCTTACAGCGTTACTTTAACCTCGACCTTATCGAAGATCTCTAATTGATCACCTTCTTTGATGTCGTTGTAATTAACCACGCCGATGCCGCATTCGGTACCCACTTTGACTTCATTCACATCGTCTTTAAACCGACGTAGTGAATCAATATTACCTTCAAAAATCACGATGCTGTCACGTAAGACTCGAACATGTGCGTTACGCTTCACCACCCCTTCGGTTACGAAACAACCGGCAATTGTGCCAATTTTCGGCGCCCGGAATACTTCGCGAACCTCAACATAACCCATTACATCTTCGCGAATTTCAGGGTCGAGTAGTCCTTCCATCGCCGCTTTTACGTCGTCGATTACTTCATAAATAATACTGTAATAACGAATTTGAACGTCTTCTTGCTCCGCAAGTTTTCTTGCCTGAGCGTCAGCACGTACATTAAAACCAACAACAAATGCCGATGAAGCCATGGCTAGGTTGATGTCTGATTCGTTAATTGCGCCGACCATGCTATGAACCACGCTTACCTTAACCTCTTCGGTCGATAGTTTAACCAATGATTCACTCAAAGCTTCAATCGAACCTTGCACGTCACCTTTAATCAGTACGTTAACGTTCTTAACTTCGCCTTCGCTCATTTGTGTAAACATGTTTTCGAGCTTAGCAGCCTGTTGGCGAGCTAGGCGTGCTTCGCGGTCACGGCTTGAACGAAAGCTAGCCGCCTCTCGAGCCTTACGTTCATCTTCAACCACAAGTACTTCGTCGCCAGCAGCAGGGACACCACTGAGACCTTGTATTTCAACCGGCCGCGATGGACCAGCAACTTTAATCGCTGCACCAGAATCGTCCACCATAGCGCGGATACGACCGGTTTCGCGTCCAACCAAAACGATATCACCGTATTTTAATTCACCATGCTGAACCAGTATCGTACAAACGGCGCCACGACCCTTATCCAAACGCGCTTCAACAACTGTACCGGTAGCATTTCCAGAAGGGCGTGCTTTTAAATCAAGCAGTTCGGACTGTAGAGCAACTGATTCGAGCAGAGTTTCAATTCCGTCACCGGTGTGAGCCGATACCGGCACCATCATCACGTCACCACCCCAATCTTCTGGAATCACTTCTTCGGTGGCTAATTCTTGCTTTACCCGATCCGGATCGGCAGAGTCTTTGTCCATCTTA
This sequence comes from uncultured Caulobacterales bacterium, assembly GCA_964479275.1. Lineage (GTDB taxonomy): Bacteria > Pseudomonadota > Alphaproteobacteria > Caulobacterales > Parvularculaceae > CALLPQ01. The sequence goes on along the minus strand of CAYZLR010000162.1, from coordinate 1,678 downwards.
TTGATGGCGACGATGATCGGTACATCGGCATTCTTCGCGTGCTTAATTGCTTCGATAGTCTGAGGTTTTACCCCATCGTCTGCGGCTACAACCAAAATAATCAAGTCGGTGGCTTGGGCTCCACGTGCTCGCATTGCACCAAAGGCTTCGTGGCCAGGCGTATCTAAAAAAGTAATATCGCCGTTATTTGTTTGCACCTGATAGGCGCCAATGTGCTGAGTAATCCCACCGGCTTCACCGTCAGTTACTTTAGCTTTACGAATGTAATCGAGTAATGACGTTTTACCATGATCGACGTGCCCCATCACCGTAACCACCGGACAACGAGGTTCAAAGCTCGATTCATCTACTTCAACTTCTTGATTGGCGGCTAGAAACGCTTCTGGATCATCCTGCTTGGCTTCCACTGCGTTGTGGCCCATTTCATCGACAACCAACATCGCCGTATCTTGATCCAAAGTCTGATTAATGGTCACCATTGTGCCCATCTTAAACAGCACTTTAACCACTTCAGCCGACTTAACCGACATTTGTGCAGCCAAATCAGCAACGCTAATGGTTTCACCAATCGCTACGTCACGCACCACTGGCGCAACGGGCCGCTCGAACGCGTGTTGATCACCTGTGCTGGTTTTAATATTAGACGGACGACGTTTTTCTTTGCGTTTCTTACGCCCTTTTGAAACATGTAATTCCTCGCGACCAGCAAAGGGTTTGCGCTTACCTTTGTCGTTTTTATTAGCGCTCGGAGCTTGTGCAGGCGTCGCAGATTTCGGCTCTGCCTGTTTAACAATCGGTGATACACGTTTACGGTCGGACGCTTTGCGAATAATCGAGGGCATCACTACTTCACGGCGAACGCGTTGAGGCTCTTCTTTGGCTTTGCTTGGCTCAACTGCCGCAGGCTCTTCTACTGGATCAGATACTTCTGCAGTTGTCGTTTCAACGGTGGTCTCTATCACCTCTTCTTTTACTTCTTCGACATCGACAGTGGTTGCCGTCTCTTCGCTCTCAGCTTTAGCCGCTTCTGCTGCTGCAACGGCTTCTTCGGCCGCTTTCGCTTCGGCAGCAGCTTGTTCTGCTTCAGCCGCCAGGCGGGCTTGTTCTTCTTCGGCTTGTTGTTCTCGAGCTTCTGCCGCAAGACGATCTTTCTCAGTCTGAGCCTTGACTTCTTCTTGGCGCAGTTTCTCAGCTTGTTGACGCGCGGCTTCTTCTTGTTCTAAGACTTCACGCTTGACAAATGTGCGGCGCTTTTTTGTCTGAACCTGAACGGTACGAGCAATGCCTGTTTTGGAGGTTTGTTGTATTTCTGAGGTAGTCTTTTTCTTTAGCGAGATCTTTCCTCGTCCACCTGATGGATTAGGCGTGGTAGCTGCAGTAGCACCCCCGCGGAGAAAGTCTAATAATTGCCGTTTCTCTTCATCAGTGAGTGAATCGTTAACCGTCTTGCCGTTAACGCCGGCGTCGCCAAGTTGCTTAACAAGACGCTCTGGTTCAATGCCAATTTGTTGTGCAAAGGCTTTGATGGTAATGGTTGACATAATATGTGCTCTTTATAGTTAGATTGGATTGCTTAAGATTTTTTGCGTAGGTCTGTACCTAGCTATCCTCGGCTACCTCATCTGTCGCATCTGGGTCGATACCCATTTCTTCAAACCAAGGGCGACGAGCAATCATA
>CAYZLR010000161.1:0-4695 GCA_964479275.1 uncultured Caulobacterales bacterium | reverse complement strand
GCCATGTGTCAACTTGCTTTTGCACGCATCATCATGCGTAATTTATGAGTCTAGCGCTTAGTGGGTATCTGCAGCGCTATTACGTATTGATTGTATCACCGGCCGGCGTTTTTGGTGTGCTCAAACGTAACGGGCTGAGCCAATTACCAAAAGGGGCGCCCCAGCGCGATGTTTAAAAGGATGCACGCCCTTCACCAAATGGCCGGCGAAAATTGCAAAAAGAGACTTTTCGTTAAAACATGAGAAACCCGGTCTCTCACAGCCTTAAAATGCAAACCACGAGGAGCACACCGAACAACCCCATGAATTTATTGAAGTATTCATGAGCGCGGGAAAATGGCTTTTTTATCAGGAGTGAATGGTGGGCGATGAGAGACTCGAACTCCCGGCATTCTCGGTGTAAACGAGACGCTCTACCAACTGAGCTAATCGCCCTGAGAAAGACGCTGCATTCTCGGAAATGATCTCTTATCTCAGGAGTTACGGACTGGCAAGTTTTTTTCTGGAACTATTTTTCTGCAACAAATTTTCAGGGCGTATCATTCATGCAGGGTAGGGAGGCGAGTAGGGGGGTATCCTGGTGATTTGGTTGGGATCAAAAAGGCTGCGCATCTATATTTTATTGTTTTTGCTTCGCGATCGCGAAGATAGCAGCTTAAAAATGTGAGGGAGGTGCATTGCTACCGGAAGCAGTCAAAATACGCATGACCACAACCGGCGCAATAAGGGTTGGTACAATAAATTATTTAAAGTGTGATTAATTCACATTGGTTTTGGCTATTTTTTCAACTCAAAAGTTGGAAGATGCGCATCATTTTCCATGGTAAAAACGACAATGACTTTTTTCTATTTTGTGAGCACAATAACTCGTTCTTATTATGCGTAGAAAACTTTACAGCCAAAATTTTCTATCAATTCTATTCAATGATGGGGCTATTTTCGGACAATAATTTGGTAATGCGGGCAATCCTGGGGTTGCCGGACCAATCCCAGTACCGCAGAACGGCCCTTGAGAAATCGCGCGCCATCCGATCAAACGTATCAAGAAGCTCATCAGCGCGTTCTGGGGTAAGTTTGCTGCCTTCTCCATCATCAAGCATACCTTCGGCTGGGGCAATTAAGAATTCAAAAAAATCAGCTCTCGGAATACCAAGGCTTTTGCACAGGACCGCATACGGTTCTCCGCCGGGGTCACGCAAAATACGCGCCGCCAATTCTCTGGTAATCCCTGCAATCATTGCGAGAGCATCGATGACTTCTTCTGAGGGATAGTGGCGTGCTAGTGTTAAGGTCCGTTTGACAACATCAATCGAAATGGCTTCACCATTGATGCCTCGTGGGCGATGGCGTCTATCGTTCAGGTTCAAGATCTCGATAGCAAGAGGGTCTGGTGTTTCTACCCCTCTAATCAAAGGGTAAACACCTTCAAGGGCCTCTTGAATACTGGTGCGGTCTATTGAAAAGCGGGACAAAATTTTGCGGCGATTTTCACTTCGCCCCCACCAAAACATCATAAATCCATGGGCCGGTTCAAGCTCAGGACGCTTGAGGAGTAAATCTTGTAAGGTTTCATCCAAAGTGGAACGGCTAACAAGCAGTTCTATAGTCGCTTGAGATAATACCGACTCTTCCCGACGTAAAACCAATTTTGCAACTTCAGGCTCATTGAATTGTAACATCGCTGTAATGACTTCTGTTGGTAGTCCATAGCGACGCGCCATCATCATGCGATGAGCCGTCTCACCTTTTTGCGCACATTCTATTAACAGTGAAGGTGTGATTGTTTCTGCGTTGATCAAAATCGGTGCGGCGACATCGGGAATATCCAACAATAAGGCCCGCAGCAATATATCGGGAACTTCTGGTACACGAGCAATTCGCTCCGCAATATCGATCCGTAGAGGGTATTCAACCTTATCCAATATTTGTAGTAAAATGTCTCCTGCAAGCGAGCGATCATTGGCAGAGATATGACCCACAGGCAGGACGATGATATCAGCCAATTTGCGCGCCATCAAAATTCTGGCAGGGCTTAAATTATGTAAACTTTCTGAAGTCTTAGCGCTGCTATATTCCAAATTAGCAATCGGATTTTTGTGATTTTCGCTCTCGGATTCCATTTGATCAGAGGGGAATGATTCCTCCGACGAAAAGATATCTGGTGATTGAGGCAAGGTTTGTGACATTGGATATTGGTCCCGAAGATTGCATTTTGGAGGATTGTGCCACAACAGAGTTAAGGATCGATTGCTTTTTTTTAGTTAATTGACCGCCAAAAGGGGTTTAATTTATCGGCTCTGCATCAGGGCCAGCCTCAATAAATGGTATTTTTGCTGCAGAATTTTTTGGTTAAACCTATAGACATTTCGCAAGACCAGAGCCTTAACCTCTGCTAGTATGAGAATAATGAGTCTGAGCATAGCAACGGATGGCCGTCATGAAATGTAAATTATCAAATTATTACAAAATATTAGGTGTGTTCGCCGCTATATTCCCAATGTCGGCTTGTGTTAGCAATGCGGGCTCTGAATATGTAAATGAGCCGGGTTATATTGCCGGGTTTAGTGATGGATGCGCGACAGCCCGTGAGGCGGAGAAAAGTTTTTCGACAAAACGGGTAAGAAACGATAACGCGTTTTCAGAAGATAAGGCTTATCAGGTTGGTTGGCGCGCAGGGCTATTGCAGTGCGATTTTCGCAATGATGATAAAACCAGCATAGGCGGTCGTATTCTTGGGGAAGATCAAAACTTTTAAAGGCGAAAATCCTTTTAGTGTTTTTTATCAATTTGTTAGCTGACATCTCTCCGTCAAGTGCGCAAGCGGGGATGGGGCTCTTTTAGTCATATTCTCTTTGATTTCTTGCAGTTTTTTTGCTCTAGCGAGGCGTAACTCTTTGATATAAGGCGTTTTTTATGCGCTTCACCGTCAAAACATGGGTTCAGAGCCTTTAGCCTCTTATCTTTATGAGCCAACACTCATTGAAATTGCATTGACCCTTATGATTTTGACGCTATTGACAATCATTCTTAACTTTGCTATTTAATAATCAGTCGCAATATTAACTAGAAGGTCAACGCTCAAAAGCTTAGTTGAGTTGTGAGAATCTAAGGGCTTTAGAAACGCTTTATGATTGTTTGTATTTGTAATGCCTTAAATGATAAGACGTTGGCTGCTGCGGCGAGCGAACCTTTTGCTGATGGCTGTTCGAGTGCTCATGTTCCAACTGTTGGGGAAGTGTTTCGCCGTTGTGGTGAGCGGCCGCAATGTGGAAAATGCCTCACTCATGTTGCGCAAATTATCGAAGAGACGCGCCATCAAGATTCTGTATTAAAAATAGCAGCAGAGTAAAAGCCCAGTAATTTTGATGAGATATGCGTTTAGCCAAGTGGGTTATTAAGTGTGCTCAGTCGAATGTTGCGAGCTGACGTGCATTTATTTGCATGAGGTGGATGCTCAATATGTTAAAAACCTCATTATGGTGCACGCCGTTAAACGTTTCCATAAATTCTGTTGCAAAAGCATATTGACAGCACAACAAGCCATAAACAGGCAACATGAATTCTTAAAAAATTGAAACTAAAAATCATTCTTATTTTATAGCCATTATATTGCGAATGTAATTAAGAAACGATTGCAAAGATAATTCTTGTACAGATTTTATATTGCGCTATGTGTTTTAACGTTGATGATTCTGATGATCGTCATTTTAATGCCGCGCTAACCGATATGGAGATCACTGTGAAAGGCGATAAAAAAGTAATTGAGTATTTAAATAAAGCGTTAAGACTGGAATTAACCACAGTTAATCAGTATTTTTTGCATGCCAGAATTTATAAAGATTGGGGACTCACACGGTTAGCTAAAATTGAATATGAAGAATCAATTGATGAAATGAAGCATGCTGATGAATTAATAGAGAGGATTCTTTTTTTAGAAGGGCTGCCGAATGTTCAGGATTTGGATAAAGTCTTGATCGGCGAGACGGTCAAAGAAATTCTGGAATGCGATTTAAAAGCTGAACAACGAGCGCATCCCTTATATAAAGAAGCAATTGCATATTTTGAGACTGTCAAGGACTATGTAAGCCGTGACCTTCTTTCAAAGATTTTACAGTCGGAGGAAGAGCATATTGATTTTCTCGAAACTGAACTGTCGCTGCTTGAGCGGGTTGGTGAGCAAAATTATGCGCAAACTCAAATCGTCGAGGCGGGATAACGCCCATTTTTAGGCACTAGACTCATAATCTGCGTATAATAAAGCGTGTGGAAGCGAGTTGGCACATGGTAAGATAAGTGTCAGCCCGCTTTTTATAGGGAGTAGAAGTGCGCCTGAGGTGCTTTATTTGGCTGAAAATTTATCGGCGCTGTTTCGCGGTGTACATAGTGAAAGAAAGTGAAAGAAAGAATTTGCGCTATTCTTTACCGCAGGATTTGTTGCGACTGTTGGCGCAAATCTCGCGCTCATTGATCGCCTCAATAATGTCCTCCGTACCCTAACTGCTCTTCTGGCCTCTTTTAGTCATTTACGCTGATCAACTCATCATATCCTTCTTAAGAGAAAGTCATAAAGAGATTAATGTTCGACTTGATCTGCAAGCTGTATGGGGATTACTCCTAATGGGATCAAAGTATTTTTTTATCGCTAAGAGCCCAATTCAAAATTACAATTGAGTGATTTCAGCGACTTATGATTCT
>CAYZLR010000160.1:0-4792 GCA_964479275.1 uncultured Caulobacterales bacterium | reverse complement strand
ACCTTGGCTATTATAAAATAATCCCAAAATCACCGGTTTTGTTCAGAGGTCTTGATCTACAAATCTTTGAAGGGGTCACAACCTATCCCGCTATTTTGACCATGAAGAACACCAGTGCGCATGATAACCATCACGTGCGCTTTTGGAATGTGGAAGAAATGCTCAAAGCCAATTTCCGCGCCACTTACGAAGCAAAGCGGGAGGTCTACCTACAAGATGCTTTGGGCGATGGGTCATGGGAATTTGAAAACCCAAAATTGAAAGCCTTGCGAGACAAAATCCGCGATGGAAAACCAACACTAAAAGAGGTCTATGGCTCACCGCTCTATGGCATTAAGACGGGACGCAACGAAGCCTTCGTTATTGACTGGGCAACGCGGGATAGGCTGGTGGCAGAGGTCTCGATCGTGTGGTGCATCCACCCAACGTCCGCTAGTCTTTAAAACATGCACGATCCCTGAAATAACCCGGCGATCAGTTGGAGGTGGCATAAAGGGCTTTATCGATTCCCATTCTTCATCTGTCGTACCTCTTGCATAACGCAAGCAACCTCTATCACGGTATGCTCGTGTGCTTACGGCCCAAACCGTAGGATACACCGTAGTTACGGCAAACCACGGCGCATTATAAACTGCTGCAATCACTCAATAGTAATTTGGGATTGGGCTATAAGGCGAGAGATCTGGGCTATTGTTAGCGAGGTTTAACCCACAACTTATCAATAAAAGAAGTTGTCCTTCAACGTACCGTCTTTAAATTTTTGCCTCGTAACCTCTATAAAAGCTCTTGCCTTTTGAGAAATTTCGGATTGGCTATTCATATGCGTTGCAACAACAACATCAGGACACTGAACACTATCTTGAACCTCTGTATAAGTCAGCTCATCCCCTAATGGAGAGTATTTTATGGATGGACGAACTATTCTTAAGCAAACTGCATCTGAAATTCCAACAAAAGATTGAGCACCCGGACTAATGTTACTGACCATATGAACTTCTGGTTCAAGGTTCCGCTCTTTGTACATATCATAAAACAAAGGAAAAGCGGGGCCATCTTGAATAAAAATATGTGGGAATTTTGCTAAATGCTTAAGTGCTATCTTGGGATTGGCCTTACTTAGCGCGGGGTGTCCTGCCCGCATCAAAGCGTATGTATTTGGTTGACACAAAATTTCGGAATACAATCCGGGTTCATCAATTTTATGGGTCACAAAGGTCAACATTAAATCAACAGCGCCAGAATCCAATGGAGAAAATTTCTCATCCATAAAAACTGTCTTCACAGAGACATTTAAACCAGGGTGTGACTTTAAGAGCTCTTCAACAACCCGGGGGGCAACGGACCAAGTCAACGCTTCTTGACAGCCCACCGTGAGCTCACCGGTAAGTTCACCCGGATTGTTTTCATAAATTGAAACAAGCGCTTCTGCTTCCATTATGACTTTACGCGCAGAAATAGCAAATTTTCTACCGTCAGAGTTTGGTTTAATACCCGATGCACGGCGGCGAATGAGCAGCTCAATTCCAATTTGAGCTTCTAAGGATGTTATTCCATGTGCGATTGACGTAGAGGTAATGTTCAGTTTTTTTCCTGCCGCGGCAAAGCTGCCGGTTTCAATGGCAGCTATAAAATACCGCAAGTGGTCAAGTTTAATTGATTCTATTCCCACCGGACTAATTTTTCCTAACAGCAAGCGATCTCATAACAGCAATTTATACTCTTTTATGATGCAAAACAAACATTTTTGAATTTAAAATTTCAGTTTAAACTATCTTGAAGAAGAAAACTGTGAGCGAGAACAGCTCAACAAGAAAATAAACATCAAAAACAATTACTTAGGGTGGTTACAAGATATGATCAATTCATTCAAAAAAAATATGCTGTTAACAGTTTCTATGTTGTCTATAGGCGGCTTAGTTAACGCACCAACGGCTTTGGCACAAGATGACGAAGAACGATCTGCTATCGATATTTTGACTGACGAAATCGTGGTTACGGCAACCAAGAAAGCAGATGGCCAAAATGTACAAGATACGAATATTTCCATTGCTGCATTCGGCGCGGATCAACTCGAAGTCTTTCAGGTTCGCAACCTTGGTGACTTGAGCTTTAAAATTCCAAACGTTCAGCTCGACGATATCGGAACAGTTAAAGGAACTGCGAACTTTGCTGTTCGGGGGCTTGGTGTTAATTCGTCTATCCCTTCTATTGACCCTTCGGTTGGTGTCTTCATTGATGGCATATATTTGGGCATCAATACTGGTGTGCTATTTGATAATTTTGATATTGACAGCGTTGAGGTTTTGCGTGGTCCTCAAGGGGTGCTATTTGGCAGAAACGTAACCGGCGGCGCGGTACTTCTCAATACGGGCAATCCCACGGATGAGTTTACCCTAAAAGTCAAAGGTAGCGCTGAATCAGGCCTGATCGGGACCGGCGGGAATTACTTCTTACAAGGTGTCATTTCTGGCCCGCTCGGGGGGGGATTTAAAGCCAAACTTGGCGGCTATTACAACAATGATAGAGGTTTTTTTGAAAACCTGTTTGACGAAGACTTAGCCATACTCGGCAACAGCCAAGCGCCAGGCGTTGCGTCAATCTCACCAGAAACGATCCAGCAGCAGATTGAAGATAATGACCTAGATGAATCAAATTTCGGCCGATCCGAAACCTTCATTATTCGCGGCGCTTTAGAATATGAGGGCATTGAAGGGTTAAATCTCTTGGCTAAAATTGAATATGGTGACACAACAGGCGATGGTCCTGCGGCACAATCCAGCCAAAATGCTTTGGGCGTAAACAGTTTTGCAACAAATTTTGGTGGTCCTGGCCTGGAGTCTCAGACTTTTGATGCTGATTCATTAGACTTTGCCGTTAACAATCGTGGCTTCCAAGATAGTGACTGGATTCATGCCAGCTTTAGAGCTGATCTTGACGTTAGCTTCGGAAATGGAACGATTACAAATATCTTTGGCTATCGTGATTTTTCTCAAGTTGCCTCATCAGATATTGATGCCTCAATCTTGCAAATTTTTGATATATTGGTCGGTGTTGAACAGGATCAAATCTCTAATGAGCTGCGCTATAATGGGCGTTTCTTTGATGATAGATTAGATTTTACAACAGGCTTTTTCTACTTCAATCAGGATTTGGCCTACTCTGAGCAGCGCCGCGTTTTTGGTGCGCAAACACCTTTTGATGGCGGTGGTGTTCAAAATACTGAGACCTTTGGTCTATTTGCCGCCGGCGAATATGAAATTACAGATCGCCTTTCCTTTAATGCTGGCCTTCGCTGGTCAGATGAAACCAAGGAAGCGAACATCGCCCTTATTCAAGTTCTTGGTGGCGCGTCATGTTTCGTTGAAGAAACCAATATTTCAGGCGATGCACCATGTGTATTGGAAGAATTCCCGACATTTAACACCAGTAACTTTTCACCTAAAATTGGCCTTGGGTATGAGGCTACAGAAAATTTAAGGTTTTATGGTCATTGGGCACGTTCTTTCCGGGCTGGTGGGTTTAACCTCAGAAACACAGCTCTGCCGGATCCGGATACAGGTGCTATCAGCGATATTCAGCAACCTGGTCCATTTGAAGATGAACAGATTGATAGTTTTGAGATCGGATTTAAATCAGAAATCGCTGGTGGGATAAGGTTTAATGGCGCAGGCTTCTTTAACTTTATTGATAATATTCAGCGTGAGATCAATGTAGCAGGCGGCTCAGCAGTTGTTCAGCAGGTTATTACCAATGCTGGTGATGTCGAGGTGTTCGGTTTTGAATTTGATGCCCTATGGCCGGTTACAGATAATTTCATCCTGAACGGTTCGATAGGTTACGTTGAATCTAATTTCACAGAAGTAAATATTAATCTCTTGGCCGCAAATTCCACTGAAATTGATCTTCCTCCTGCCGATGGCGTTCTGGATCTGCGTCTTCCGCGGCTAGCACCCTTCACCGCTAGTGTCGGCTTCACATACGTCCAGAATATAGGATATGGTGACGTCGTCCTGAATGCGAACTATTCACATCGCGATGCGTCCTTCTTTACCGATAACAATTTCGGCGTGATACCAGCCCAGGACCGTGTTGATCTAAGCCTTTCATATGACATCCCAGAAACCGGGGTCAATATGACGCTTTACGGAAAAAATCTAACCAATGATGTTATACTTGGCGGCGACACGCAACTTAGTAATGGTACGTTTTCACCGCTTGGCAAGGGACGTGTACTTGGTATTGAACTTAGTTATGTATACTAAGTATCCTCATATTAATTTGAATCATTGACCCACCCCCTTTGAACGCCGCCATTTCACTACTTCTAGGTGGCTGCATTAAAAAGAGGGTGGGCCAGTTGGTTGGAAATTGTTATTATTGCATTCACACCATTTGCTTTTGCCAATCGCATATATCGCCCAATGGTGGACACCTCCAAAAACCTCTCGAAATTCCGGTCAAACAGTGATTCATAGTTTGGATGAAACAGGCAGGCTTTTTTGATGTTGAAGAACGGCTGAAGCGGGTTGGCGATTTAGGCGATCGTATAAAGCCCCCTGGTTGTTTACCAATTTCGGATAGAGTTTCTGGTACGGGCGGCCTCATATTCAGGGCTATATGAGGCCTGATAGTGTTTACTGCTTTAGCCATTCATCGATGACGGTTTTGGCATGCTCGATAGTCAGAAACCATTCAGTATTAAGAACTGGACACCTCCAATAAGCCAGTGATTTTGTGATAATATTGAGACCTGTGCATAACTATCGTCAAATTGACCAAATCAGTTAATACA
>CAYZLR010000159.1:0-4943 GCA_964479275.1 uncultured Caulobacterales bacterium | reverse complement strand
AGCACTGTATTAACTGATTTGGTCAATTTGACGATAGTTATGCACAGGTCTCAATTCATGTAAGAGCGGAATCATCACACCGCTGACGGTTTGACTCAAAAATGGTTTTTTAACTGCAATGTTTTGATCAAAAATCTTGCGCGACGCGGCTTTATACGCTTCATCAGTGATCATGGCTTGCCACGTATTTTCGTAAAACGAAAAATTCTCCATGAATTGTGTTACATTTTTCTCTGTCAATGTGATCGATGGCTTTTCTTGCGCATTTACCGCCGAGAGAGAAAAAATACAAAAGAACCCTATTAGACTAAAGTGAGTCAGCACTATTTTTTTGGAATATGTCATTCACAGATCGCTAGCATGGCAGCCTTAAAAAAGAGTGAAACCCAAATCCCTAGGACGTGCACGAGTTGCTGTGAAAAATTCGGAGATTTTTCGATTTCTCACTTGTAAACCTGGATAGAACACAATTATTCACAGCCATAGCCATTTTGTGTTTGTTAATCGTGATTTCTACTGCGCATGATATTTTAAAATCAGTATTCGGTTTCGATGATTTTCGCCATGGTCAGGAAGAAATCGTCGATGCTGTTCTCTCACGGCAAGACGTCTTGGCTGTTATGCCAACGGGTGCCGGCAAAAGCCTTTGTTATCAATTACCCGCTCTTATAGACGATGGTTTAACAATTGTAGTATCCCCGCTTATTGCGCTAATGGACAATCAGCTGGCCGCTTTGACGGCATTGGGTATTAAGGCCGGCGCAATCCATTCGGGAAGGGCGCGCGAGGATAGCGTTGCCCATTGGCGTGCCGCACAGTCAGGGGATTTAAAACTCCTTTACATGTCTCCCGAACGATTGATGACACCGCGTATGATCAATGCGTTAAAAGCCATAAAAATCTCACGCTTTGTGGTCGACGAAGCCCATTGCGTCAGCCAGTGGGGACATGACTTTCGCCCCGATTATTATGCTCTGGGTGAGTTGCGCGAACACTTTCCCGGAATTCCATTTGCCGCTTTTACCGCAACAGCCGATGACCGGACGCGCAAAGATATCTCAGTACGATTATTAGGTACTGATCCCATGATTAAGATACACGGGTTTGATCGTCCCAATATCGATATCGAAATTCGCGACAAAGATAATGCAAAAACTCAAATTCTGGAATTGATAAAAGAACACAAAGACGAACAAGGAATTATCTATTGCCTGTCACGCAAGGAAACTGAAGAGATTGCCGACCATCTCACACGGCACGGATTTAAAGCGCTAGCCTATCACGCCGGTTTTGATCAAGAAACTCGGCGCGAACGCCTTAACGCCTTTTTGACTGAGCCAGATTTGATCATTGTTGCGACAATCGCCTTTGGCATGGGTATTGATAAACCCGATATTCGGTTTGTCTTTCATTATGCCCTCCCCGCTTCAATAGAAGGGTGGTACCAGGAGATGGGGCGCGCAGGGCGTGATGGAAATCCGGCACGTGCTGTGATGCTTTACGGCCCCGCTGATGCCGCTCGGCGCAGGCGTATGATCGAGATGAATAACCCAACAACCTCCGAAATTGATCGACAGTGCCTTGATGATATTGTTAACATCTGCGAAATGGTTACCTGCCGGCGCAAGGCATTACTGACGTATTTTGGTGAAGAAAGTGAAGACTGTAATCATTGTGATATATGCACCACTCCACCTGAAATGATTGATGCCAGCCGGGAAGGTAATATGATTATCGATACCATTGCGCAAACGGGCCAAATCTATGGAGCAAGCTTTATTATCGATATTATACGCGGCAGTGAATCGCAAAAAATATTTGATAAAAAAGCAAACCTTTATACTGAATATGGTCAAGGAAAAATGCATGGTGCCCCCTTGTGGCGTACGATCATTCGCCAAATGACCAGCGCCGGATTATTGAGCGTTGACCCGGAATATGGAAGCCTCAAATTAACACCAAAAAGCATGAATGAAGGAGCTGAGATTAGTTTTCAAATTCGCAAACAACTTTACCAAAAACGCAAGATAAAAAAAGCGGATGCACGCCTTGATCCAGGCTCACAAACGCTTTTATCCGCCTTGAAAAAGCATCGCCTTGACCTTGCTAAAGCCCGGAATATCCCGGCCTTTGTGATTTTTTCTGATAAATCTCTGATCGATATGGCCAATAAAAAACCCAGCTCAAAAACTGAATTTGCAAGTATATTTGGTGTCGGTAATGCTAAAATTAGAGATTTCTCCGATAGTTTTCTAAGCGTTATCAACGAACATTAAATCATCCAGTCTCATTTCAAAAACGTTTTATCGCAAATTCCTCTTGCTTAGCTTGAGATACTCATCCTTTTATTTCATAGTCAGGTCAGATAAACAGAATGCGGAGGAGATTTCAAAATGCTAAACCCAATAAAGCCCTTTATAAAAAACACTCTACCTATCCTATCTACAGTGACATTAGCCGCACTAACGACAGTAAGCGTTCATGCTGAAGAGCGAAATTTTGACCTTGAAAAATTTAGTAGCCTCGACGTTGCACAAGGCATAATCGTAACAATGACGATTGGTGATCAACAATCTATTACTGCAAGCAGCCGTGATGGAGAAATGGATCGCCTGAATATTAGCGTTAAAAATGATACACTTATCATACGTCGCAAAAAGAAAAAAAGCTGGGGATGGGGAAGCGACAATGGTGATTTCCGCGTAGAGATCATTGGCTTAGCACTCAACAATCTTGATGCCTCATCTGGCTCCTCAGTCAGTGTTGAAAAAATAGCTTCGCAAGCATTCTCAGTAGACGCCTCGAGCGGTGCTTCTATAACGGTAAGCGGCACCTGTACAAAAATCAACGCAGATGCCTCAAGTGGCTCTTCCATTAATGCCGGAAATTTAGTTTGCAAAAACGGTGTCGCCGACGTTTCCTCAGGTGCCTCTATCAAGTTACATGCGAGCGAAAGTTTTAACGGTGATGCCTCGAGCGGTGGTAGTGTAAATGTTTACGGTTCACCGCAAGATTATACGACTGATAAAAGTTCTGGTGGATCCATAAGTATACGTTAAAATCAGAACAATGCGGATCTAAAGCACCTCCATTTCAAGCCAACTCAGATATCTGTTTTGGTTATGCGGAAAATACGCGCTTGGCTTGGAGACCCTTTAATCCCGAATTTCAAGGCTAATCCAGCACATCATTTTACGCTGGTTTAGTCATTCTAGAAGTCGCCTTTCTGCCCTCATTGAACATTATAAATCTGTCGGATAACGGTTGGGACTGCATCGGGAAGATCTTCTGCGATCAAGCCCGGCCCGGCTGATTGGCCAACAGCGCCGTGAAACCAGACACCAGCCATCGCTGCATCGAAAGAGGGCATTAGAGAGCCTTGCCCATTTGCAGCGCGCACACTAACCAGCCCGGCAATAAATCCGGCTAAAACATCACCGCTCCCCGCGGTTGCCAATGCTGGCGGAGCATTGACGTTAATGCTGGCTCGCCCATCTGGGCTCGCAATAATGGTATCTGCGCCCTTATAAACAATGATAGCGCCACAAAGATCTGCTGCCATGCGGGCAGCCTCAACTCGCCCAAGTTTTTCAATATCAATATCAGGAAAAAGACGAACAAACTCCCCATGATGCGGCGTTAAAATATCGGTGGGACGCAAAGCTTTAAACAATGCCTGCGGGTCATCTGCAAACCCAGTCAATCCATCGGCGTCAATCACGCAAATAGTATGCGATTTTAACACTGTTAAAATTTTATTTTTCAGCTGATCATCAAGGCCAAGTCCAGGGCCTGCAACGACGCTGCCAAGGCGTGGATCGGACAAATTATTTGTTAGCGCCTCGAGATCGTTACATGATTCAATCATAATTGATGTCAAATGATTCGCATGTACCATCACCGCAGAGGGGGGCGATAAAACTGTAACGACGCCTGCACCAATACGTAACGCACCGCGGGCAGACAAACGCGCGGCTCCGGTCGAAGACACTCCACCAGATAAGACAGCAACACTCCCACGCTCATATTTATGGGTCATCATATTAGGGCGCGGCCAGTTCTGCCCCCAAACCCCGATATCATTAACAATTAAATTGGGACTTAACGAGGCAATAATGGGGTCCGCAATCCCAATTGCGGCAATATCGGTGATCCCGCAATGAACGCGCCCCGGCAACAAAACATGGCCTGGCTTTCTTGTGATAAAGGTCAGTGTACGGTTAGCAATAATCGCTGTACCCATAATAGTCCCGTCATTAGCGTTAATTCCGGAAGGAATATCAACCGCAATCACCTCAGCACTATGCGAATTAACCGCTCCAATCATCTCAGCAAGGGGGCCTTCTATCGGGCGCGAAATTCCGATTCCCACAATGGCATCAACGATTAGTTCAACCCCATCCAATATAGCTGGTGTCATTGGTTGAATTTTACCATCAAAAAGATCCGCCATAAAAGCAGCATCCCCTTTTAGGCTCGATCGCTCTCCATACAATCCAACGCGGACGTTCCACCCTTTCTCTTTCAATAGGCGTGCGATAACGAATCCGTCACCACCATTATTTCCCGGACCGCAAAGAATCGCGATGGTAGGGGATTTTATTTTTTGTGCCTCGGCGGTGTTATTTTTTTGCAAGGCGGGTTGTTGTTCTTTTTGCAAATGTTCGATTAACTGCACAACGGCAGATCCTGCCCGCTCCATCAATTGTGTTGAGGAAACGCCGCCGCCATGACTGCCCACTTCATTTGCTTTTTTTTCGGCCAATCGAGTTTGCTCAGGTGTCAGCAATAAATATGGGTGCATAAAGGGGAATCCTAATGGAGTGAAACGACACCGCTAGTGTAACAGGCTTATCCGCGTTTTTCGAGATTTGATCTCCAATCATTTACTAGGGTGTGTACCCAATTTAATTGATTGATTTACTTATGCAAAGCATGATTCA
>CAYZLR010000158.1:0-4990 GCA_964479275.1 uncultured Caulobacterales bacterium | reverse complement strand
TCAAATCTTATAAAAATTTGACCTCTAGGAAGCATCTCATACTTCCTAAAACTACGGATATTGATTTCAATATAAGGTTGAAATTGTGACTAATATTACTTTATGTTACAGCCTTAATAATTGTAATGCTGATCTGGGGCTGATTATGAAAGACAAAGATAACAGTACAACTGTGGCGAAAGGGTACTTGCTATCTCTACCTCTTAGCAATCTATTCAGTGCTCATAAACTAGCTTTCACCATTGGTACGATATTATTAGCTTTTGGAGCTACGACCTTAGCATCTGGTGCAAGTGTTTGGGATTTCCCGTTTGCACGAAAAACCATTCTGGATGCATCTAAATTCTTTGTAATCGCGGGTATAGCTATTTGGCTTCTAGTACTTATCTCGCTTACTTGTGAGTGGGCATTTCGCTTAATAACGAAAGTTCCAAGGAACTTAGCGCGTTTCGTTTATGGCATAATTGCTACGTTTTTAGTGTATTGTGCGCTTGGGTATACCGCCTTAGCCTTTAGTTACATTCTACACTTAAATCGTTGCACCATGGAAACTAACGAAGACGGGTTTTGCACAAAAAAATTCGAAGACTTAACCGCACATGATATGCTCGAACTCAATAAAAAACCTGACGTTCCTTATGTTTTCTCTTGGCTAAGAAATACTTTCGACCCTTAAGGCTGTTTTAAAGTCTAATGACATCCTTTCCCGTTCCATGTCTGTCAACGGCTTCAAATGTTCAGGGTTTTGTTGATGAAGGTAGCCAACTAAGCCAAGTTGGCTAGCGCTCCCCGATGCGTAATAGCGCTGCGTATAATCTCCGAAAGACCTGATAACATCCATATTCGGGTGACCGTCTTCATTCCAAATACCAAGGCGTTTTAGAACACGACTTGTTCCCGCTTGATTGTTCTCCCAACCAAAAGCGGTTTGGGTTTCGGATAGCAATCGACTCTGGTTTTGAATGAGGCTTTGCTTCTCTTCAAAGTTCTCCATGTCGCCATCATAGCCTGCAAAACCGCCTGTCATATGGCTGATGATTTGTTGAAACTTCTTCACCGTGAGTGGATCAAATGCACCGCCGTTATCAAGGATAGAGAAATCAACCTGATAGATGTTTTCAACAAAACCCGTCGTCCCATTGCTCTCAGTCACGTTCCAATAGTGCATGAGTTCCACCAGCAAACCAACATCCGCTCCAGACCAACCAGAGACATCCTTTGTAACGATATGCAGTCCTGCCTTGGCTTCTATGATCTGACTCCCTGAAGGATCGGTATAGCCTTCTACGCCAGAACGGATCGGACGCTTATTCTTTTCAATGTGAATGTAATCGCCGTCTGCTGTTTTTTCGCTGAGCACATCTTGCACCTCTGATCCTGTCACAATCATACGCAATCGCCTTTTATCAATGTCAGTAAACACACCCGACATTTCGACTTGTTTCAAAATTGGCGTGAAGGTCTCACTGATACTTGAAGCTCCAAGGTCTATGGCATTTGTGTTTACTATCTGTTGGAAAGCCTCTTGCTTCACTGGATCAGTAAAAGCGGTCGACAGTTGTTGTAGTGTGTTCGTAATTTGAGTGAGGTGTTTTAAAGCTGCGGCTCTTTCAGCTTCCTCAAATCCATCCGCTACCATCACATCAGAAATAAGCTGCATGATCTGCCCAGCTTTATCCCCGCCTGTTAGGTTACCCGTAATTCTGTTCTTTAATCCTTCAATGTTGGCATCAAGTTTCCTGCCTTCATTTCGTTCTGTCTCAATTGCTGTATTTAAGGCGATGATCTCAGCTTGATGTAGACAATCATCCAGTTCCATCTCAACCTCAAATTCATCTTCAAGTAATGATGGGTTTTGCTTTAAAGCTTCGCGCAAAACATTGAGAGCTATAGGCAAGTGTTCTGGCCGTTCACACTTAACAGCCAGATATTTAAAGGCCATCTGTGGAATGTCTAAAAACTGACTCGTAATATCATTATTGAGTCCCGCTCGTTCTTGTGTTGTTGAATGGGACAGTACTTCCAATTGTTCTTGAGTAGAAACAGTATTGGCGGGTGATGTAGCGTGAGCGGATTGAGATAGGCTCATAAGTTCTGAGTATTATACCAGAAATTTACCTTTAATGCGAATGAACATCAACTTATCAGTCAGGTGCATCTTCTTGCAGTTCTAGTACCTTGCTCAATCCTTCAACTGTTGTGCGCTTTTCTTCGTTACCACTTTTCTCAATTTCAAGCTTCTCGGTAAGGGTAGCGACTTCAGCTTGACGTTTGGCTTTTAGCTCAGCGTAACAAGCGCGCTTAATCTCTTTTTGAGCGTCAGTATGATGCGATAACGCACGGCATCTACGCTTTATACCTTCAGCTGTTTCAATAACCTCTGGTTTAACTTCAGCTTTTACAGGTTTATCATTATTTTTCGCATTGGCTTCATTGCATCCAACCAAAGCTAGGCCCGCTGCAACAGCCATGACGCCTTGTCGAAATTTTCGCATGAGTAGAGGATTAAGGACCATCAACGTTACCTATTCTGATCTTTCCGACAAGTTTTTGGGCAGTTTGGTTGAGAGTTTTTTCCAGATATCATCGCTAATTTGGTCGATATCGGATTGTGTGAACTTCGGTATCTGAGATCGTTTCTTGAACTTCGATGTTCCAAACATATCGTAGGTAAGTGCCGCGCTCTTGGCTTGCGCTTTATCTATGCCAAGATAACGGATAGTCGAAGCGGGAGATTTATGACCCAGCAACCGTCCGATAATTTCAACGGAAATACCGCGCTCATACATGAAGGTTGCTTTGGTACGACGAAGGGAATGCGCACTGTAATATTCTGGTGAAGCCCCAATGTTTTCAATCCAACTTTTCACCAACGTTCTATAGAACCCAATCGTAATAGGCTCAGCATCCATTGGTTTCTGTCGAGTGAAAATGAAATGCTCAGGTAACTTACCTGTAGCCTTGATCCACTCGGCCAATGCTTTTTGCGTTGTTGGAGTAAGAACGGGATAAACCCCATTCGCGGTTTTCTTCTGCCGCCATGGAAAACTGGTTTTGATTGAACCATTAGAATGCTGAATATCCCGTACTCGCAACTTGAGTAAATCCGATGCCCGCAACATTGTATCAATTGCCGTTAAAAATAAGCATCGATCATGCAGATCAGCATCCGCAAATTGGGCTATGATCTGCTGTACTTCGGCTTGAGTCAGAGCTTTGCGAGACCCAACCGTGCGGTCTTTATTCCAAGGGCGGCCATAGTCTCTGGGCATGTCTGAAAGGGGCGCATCGTCGCGACTGACGCTATTTATAAAAGCAATGCTATTTTACATAAATATGATGGTTCACAAGCGGATTTAGGAGAAAATGGATTTAAGCGTTTCAAAAACCAACGACCATAAAACCCTTATGAGTCAAGGCGCATTGGGTGACGCTTTTATAAAAAGCAACTATTATGATTGAGCGTTAATTCCAAAAACATGAAAGGCACTTTGAATCTGCCCTCGGCAGTAGAGACTCCGACTCCCTCTGACGATAAGCTATATGCCTCTATCGCTCTAGCTAACGAGTTTGAACTCTATCGACATTATACCGAAGCTCAAGCCGCTAAGTATATCGGCATTCATGCCGCCACATTAAAGAAAGTTCGTTTGAAAGGTGGCATTTCATTTATCCGTCTTGGGAAAAGACGGATAGCTTATTTTGGGTTTCACGTGGCAGACTATCTCGTAACGCAAATACAACCATGCCAAGCTACAAAAACCGCGAATATCAACTCGGAGATTACTGGCTCAGTAAACGTAGTGGGTCACCCGCATATTACCGCACGTGGATCAATAAAGACAATCGACGCACGCACCGCCAATCTCTCGGCACAACGGATTTTGAAGCAGCCAAGCAATTACTAACTGATTGGTTCATAGCCTCTCAACGCCCCGAAAAAGAAGAACCAGAAGATGTGTCTATCGCGAGCGTACTCGCGTCCTATTATGAAAACCATGGCAAGCACATTGCGTCAGCTGAACAAATCCGTATCAGTTCGCGCCGTATTTTAGAGTTTTTTGATGATGCGGTTGTGGGAGATTTATATTCGATTCCGCTTCAAGAAAAATTTCATGACTGGTTGAGAAATAAGGGGCAAGTTAACACATCGATCAATCGAAATTTGGCTGTCTTGCAATCCGCTGTGAACCGTTCTTGGAAACGTGGGGAGATCAAACACAAACCGCATATCCTCATGCTAGAAAAACAGTCCGCGCCACCACGTGGGCGTCCTTTAGACGTATCTGAAATAAGACAACTGATTGAGGGGGCTCCCTCAGGTCACATGGTGGACTTCATTTACTGGATGATTGGTACGGCTGCGCGTCCCTCCGCTATTTTTGACCTGACATGGGAACAGGTCGATTTTGATAATGGGATCATTCAACTCAATGCCGATGGTCGCAAACAGAACAAGAAACGTCGCCCGACGGTAAAAATGCCACAAGTCATTTTTGACAAGTATTACAATGCTGGCAATCACCCTAAGTCTGGACCCGTAATCACCTATCACGGTCAACCCGTGAAAACGGTTCGCACCGCTTGGCGGCGCACTCGTGCCAAAGTCGGCTTAGATGATCAGGTGAATATGTATAGCTTACGCCATACGGCTGCCCGTTGGATGCGAAAGCAGGGTGTACCAGCGTGGGATGTATCAGCCCAACTTGGTCATAAGTCGCGGGAATTTAGCATGACAGAACGTTATGCCCATTACAGTCCTGACTATATGGAAAAGTCAGTCGCAGCGTTGAATGCGCTCTTGCTCAAAGTCACCGCAAAACAATAAGCCCCTGAGGGTCAGGTTTCATAAATAAATCTAAGAACAAAACATGAACATGTATTTAGCCTATATACTAATTTTAAACATGAAAATTTTGCGCGCCATTTGCGCGCCAGTGCCAAAAACTACACGCAAGGAAAAATTCTGTTAAGTCACTGAAATAGAAGG
>CAYZLR010000157.1:0-5049 GCA_964479275.1 uncultured Caulobacterales bacterium | reverse complement strand
TGAAGTTTTTTAATCTTTTTATTCTGAACCCTTGAAAATTGTTCTTTTGCAGAATCCTCTAACTTAATATTAACAGGTTGTGAATTTGTAGAATTTAAGATGGAAGGTATCTTTGTTCCTCCTATCATTTGGGTAGTTGTTGTTATTTTACTTTTTTCAGAGTCATACTCACACCCAACATACTCATAGGAGTTAGTAAGATTGGTCATGGTTAAAACACCACTTCCTGCTTTATCTGCATCATTTTTAACTCTTTGCTCTGCTGAAACAATTTCAGTTATTTCTATTCCTATGACCTCGGTATCTGTTTCTATTATAAAATCTAAAGTCAAAGGTTGATTAGGTTTATCACCGTAAAGCTTAAAGATTTCACTGCTTCTAGTTTTCAAGAAAATTTGTTGAAAATATTCAAAACAAGAAACCCCCTCAGAAGGAGTTATTAGGTTAGGATAGTCATATATGTATTTTTGCAATGCTAATTGAAAATCATCAAGTGAAGTAGCTTGCCCTGCTTTAGAGCTGTAAATAAGAACTCTATCAGATATTTGTAAACTCATAGAAAATTAACCTTTAGGTGGGTGTGGGTCTTTTCGGTAAGTACGCTCTTCTCTAATACGATTATTATCACCCCTATGAATTAGAAGCTGTCCTTTCTCTTTTATTGCTTTTTTTCTTCCTGTTTTAATCGCTTCTTCTTGGGTTCTGTGTTTTGATTCAGGAGTTTTCTTTCCTTCCCTTTTTACATTCCATACGTCCCCTGACTTTATAATGTGTAATCTATCTTTTTTCGGCATTACGCTGCTTCCTTACTTAATTCTTCCATACCAAGTTGAATTAATTCTCTAACAAGCCGTTGATATGGCACACCTCGTTTTTCAGCTTCTTTCTTAATTGCATCTAACTGGCTTTGTGGAAGTCTCATGTTAAGTTTTGCGTTCTTATTTTGAATCTCAAAATTAACACGCTTAAAACCTGAAAGGTCGTATTCTGTTAAATCAACTTCATCAACAAATGTTTCAGCCTCTTTATCTGATTTAAAAGTCGGGATTTTCTTTTTCATAATAATCTACCTCTTTTTTATGCATATACCTTGCACTAATTGGTCTTATATACTTCTCCCCCTCTTTTTCTCTGAGGGTAAATACAACCATTAAGTGCCTTCCAATATGGTTTTGCCCTATAGCTAAGAATCTCTCTTCTAATTCTGATGAGTGCTTTTCATCAAAAAAGACATCTGGGGAAGATAGTATTAAAAACTCTATCTCCTCATTCGTAACCCCATGCTTTTTACACTTCTTCTTGTTGCCCTCATCCCAATCAAAATCAAAGAATTTAGCATTACCTATATTATACATTTTGTATGGACATTTGTCTACACCTACGCCTTTATTATTATCGGAGTCTAAATATAACGCTTGAATAAAAATTACGATATAAAAACTAAATGTTTACAAATCCGTATTCTACATCATTATATATTTTCAAGTCGTCTTAAAACAAAATAAATGTCTTGTTAAGCTAAAAACTCACCTATATAAAACACTATAAGACGTATTAGAAGACACAGGAGAAGACATGGCTAATCTTAGCATTTCAGAAGTAGCTAAAAGATGGGGTAAAGGAAGACAAACTATCTATAATCTTATTAGTGATGGGAAGTTATCCGCGAATAAAGATGATAAGGGAAATTTCCAGATTGACTCAGCAGAGGCCATTAGGTGTCTTGGAGAGCCCAAAGAAAAGACACTTAAGACAACTAGAGACACTCAAGACAATGAAACAATAGAACTAAGACAGTTAGTTGAGATTGAAAGACTAAAAAGAACTCATTCTGAAGAGAGAAAAGAAGACCTACAAAGACAGGTCTTAGAGCTTAAAAACACGATAGAATCACTTAAGACAGAGAATACAAGACAGGGGGAACGTCTTGAGACAGCATTAAAGACATTAGATAAGAGCTTAGATAAAGGTCTACCAGCTCCTAAGAAACCTTTATTAGAACAAATCTCTAGTTTCTTTAATAAACAATAAGCGTTACTTTAAACTAAATGAAACTAAGCCCTACAGAAAAAAAATTGCTCGATGCTCATTACCAAATTATGGGCGAAGAAGTTAAAGAAATAAACTTTTTACACTCCGTTTTTAGCCAATGCATTCTACCTTATAGAGACCCAAAACAAGATGCTTACATTAAGCAATCAGGTAGAGCGAGTATTATAGTTCAAGGGGGCTATTTACCTAATCCAAAAACAAGTGAGCCAGAATTTATGGGAGTTCCTTATGGAGCAAAACCCAGATTAATTCTTCTAAATTTATGTAGTGAAGCAATAAAAAGAAGAAGCCCTTATATTAAAATTGAAGATTCAATGTCTGGATTTATAAAAAATTTAGGACTACCTGTAAGTGGTGGTCGCAATGGTTCGATAAAGCGATTTAAAGATCAATTAAGGAAGCTAATCGCCTGTAAAATACAGGTTAATATGCCTTCTGAAAAAGGTATTTCTACGGTTAACGCTTCTTCTATTATTAAAAAATGTGACTTTTGGATTCCAGAAGATAGTCGGCAAAAAATGCTTTGGTCTAGTGAGGTTTGTTTAAGTAATGAATTTTTTATATCGCTTCAAAAGCATGCTTTACCTCTTGATAATCGAGCAATAAAAGCAATACAGCACAACGCAAGAGCTCTTGATACTTATACTTGGCTTGCTCACAGACTACCTCGTGTTCGTAAAAAACAGGGTGATAAAGTTTCTTGGTATGCTCTAAAAACTCAGTTTGGCTCCAATATTTCTCAACTAAAAGATTTTAGAAAAACCATGCTCAAGACTCTTAAATTAGTTAAAAATGTTTATCCAACTATGCGTATTAAACAAGTAACAGGCGGAGTTTTATTATTGAAATCTCACCCACCTGTGAAATCAAAACGAAAGATCCTAAGAGGCAGTAGACCAGAGCTTAAGTTACTCAAAAAAACTTAAGAATTCTTTAAAACACAAAAAAGTTAACAACCAAACTAAGCATCTATTATTATTAGTTTTTTTACGCTCGCTCGTTTTTTTGAAGTTACGCTTACTTCATCCCCCCCTCTCAAAAAAACAAAATATAAGATAAAAACTTGTAATTATTAGGTTTTTGCCTTTTTCGTTTTTTTGAAGTTACGCTTACTTCATCCCCCCCTTTTACGCTTACATCGTCCCCCCTTACCTGTATTAGTACCTATAAAATATCCTATAAAAGCTCTCTTCGAGATGGGTTATTTTACGCATAAAAGGTACCCCCCTCCTAGATTTTTTCAATCTCTTAAAATTAAAGATAAAAAATAAATCTTTCTATTTACAGCTCTAAGACATCAATTAATTGCACTTTAAAAGAGTAAAAACACACCTAGAAGAAGATTTTTAAAAATATAAACCCTATTTAGCGAGTTTGAATAAAAAAGCTTATAAAACGAATTTTTCAAATTGATATCAATTTAATAAGCTTAGTTAAGTAGATATTAAAAATTTTTTATTTAAAAGGCTTCAAAAAATTATAGCCTTTTGAATAAAAAATTTAGTCGAATTTTTAATGAAACAAAAAAATTAAGAAAATAAGATTCAGTAAAGAGAATGCGAGATAAAAGCATGAACCAATGCTTGGTTAACTAGCTATATTTATTGATTAAATCTTGGTTCAAAATGAAGGAAGTTGGTTCGTTTTGAACCTGTTTTTTATTTTCTTTTTATTTTAAAAACATTGATTATTGTTCTCAAATAATATCGATTAAAGTGAATCTTAGTAAGGCAGTATAGATATGAAAACATTGGATTATAAAGAGCTACTAAATGAAAGATTACAAGATGCTAAATACGCGGCTTCTTACTTAACAGAGGTATTAGCAAATGATGATTACTCTACTTTTTTAATTGCTTTAAGAGACGTTATTGACGCTAGAACTGAGGGTATTTCTTCATTAGCTAAACAAATTGGAGTAACCAAAGAAGCCTTACTTAAAGCCATTTCTATGGATGGAAACTTAGGTCTTTTAACTCTTAATGAAGTACTTAAAATCTTAGGCTTAAAGATTTCTTTTACTAGTTTAGAGGCTGATAAAAATACTATTTAAGCTTAAAAAAAGAACTCATATTTTAGAAAAAACTGTGCTAGTTTTTATCTAAAATTGAACTTTAATTTAGCTAAAAAAGTAGCTCAAAAAATCGCTTAAAAAAACGTGATTTTTCGTATACAAAATTCATTAGAATATCTGAAGACTTAAGTGCGAAAACGCAACTTTTGTTTACGCAGTGTATACAGAATTCGCTAATCTTATTGAGAGCTTATAGAAAAAACGTTTACACTAAGGTGCATCCGGTGTGGGGATTAATATTGGATGATTTTGAAAAGTAAAATTTTTAATTTTTAGAACTAAGCATAGGAAGTTCTTTTGGGGTATCTATCTCCATATTTATTTAACTCTAAAATAGTCTTTCCTCTTAATTTTTTTCAATTTGTTCTAAGAAAAACTCTAAAGTTATCTATCATATATGTCGACAGTAATGAGGATGACAAACAGAGGATTTACATTAATAGAGTTATTAGTAGTAGTTGCAATAATCGGGATATTGTCGTCTATAGCTATCCCTGCTTTTAGCGACTACAAGAAAAAAGCTTATAACTCAGCTGCTCAATCAGATCTTCGTAACGGAATGACTTCGCAGGAAGCTTATTGGATTGATAATGAGACTTATTCGACAACTTTATCTGGTTTAGAAGATAATGGTTTTGTATTATCTGAAAACGTATTGATTTATCCTGATGTAGCCACTGACGAAGTTTATGTGCTTGGTACTGCTCATACTAAAGGAGACAAGATATATTGTTATGGTTATCTCTCAAATACAATGTCTGAGTGTAATGATACTGCTGGTGATGAAGACGACATAGACTCTTGTTGTATATAGCTGGCAGATTAAGAAAAATAATTCATTTCCTATATTGGTGTAAGAACTATTGTTACTTTAATTTAGAGCTTTAATGAGGCTATTTGCCCGATAAGCTCTCTTATAAGGC
>CAYZLR010000156.1:0-5120 GCA_964479275.1 uncultured Caulobacterales bacterium | reverse complement strand
GATATTGCGCGAGTGGATTATGAACCGAATGCTGGTGGTTCTTGGCGCTCACGGCAGCGATTTGACGCTGTGTTAATCCGTATTTTTTCATATGTGACCGACACCACGCCGCGTAAATCGACATGAACACGCTATAAGGACGCTCAGATTCGTGGCCGTCCGGAACTTCAAATCCTTCTGCGGGCTTGAGCAGCGTTTTTAGGTTTTCCTCCGGGCTGGTGACATCCCATCCTGTGTCAAAGGCGCCAAACATTCGCTTTTTATCAGGAATATTCATTTTTTCCGCGCCAATGGCCAGCGCCACATCATAGCTGCCGGCTTTTATTCCCTGCATAGCCAGATGGAAAGCCGATGTGCCTGATGCACAAGCATTTTCAATATTGAAAACTGGAATGCTTTCAACGCCGATTTTACTGAGTACAATCTGACCCGGGATCATATCCTGACCTTGCAGAAGACCATTGGTCGCCCCGGAATAAAAGGCCGATTCTAAATCGTCTTTGCTGCATCCAGAATCCTGAAGCGCTATATCCAGCGCTTCGCCCGCTAGGTCTTGTAAGCTTCGCTCGGGATGACGCGCAAATCTTGTCATTCCAACACCCGCAATGAAAACATCTGTCATGACACTCTCCTTTTATATTTATCTAGTGCAATCTATTTATTAGATAGCCCGGTCCTGACCTTTCCAATAGGTGTCCCGCACTTTGCGCTTATGGACTTTCCCGACGGGGGTCAGAGGTAATTCATCCCAAAAATCTATAGATTTTGGAGCTTTAACACTACCGAGCTTTTCTTTGCATAGCGCAATTAAATCTGCGGCATCTGCAGCCTGCCCATCTTTAAGCTGGATAACCGCTTTGACTGCCTCGCCCCATTTAGGGTCAGGTACGCCGACAACGGCACAATTACGCACGCAAGGATGGGTAATCAGGACATTTTCAATTTCGCCGGGGAATACATTGAACCCCCCGGTAATGATCATGTCTTTTTTCCGATCAACAATGGAAATATAACCCTTTTCATCGCGAATGCCCATATCGGTGGTATGATGCCAGCCAAAGGTTGACATTTGTGCTGTGGCCTCGGGGTTTTTGTAATATTCTTTCATCACCCCATTATTGCGCACGACGATTTCGCCTTTTTCACCCACCGGTAATATATTGCCATCATCATCCATGATTTCAATCCAGGCCGTGTGATTAGCCCGGCCTGTTGTTGCTGCAATATCTTCAAGATAATTTCCATCGGCATCCATGTAATCTTTTGGCGATTTGATCAAAAGCGGGAAACAGGCTTCAGACTGGCCGTAAAGCTCTTCCAATACAGGACCCAAAACGGTCACGGCTTCCTTAAATCTGTGCGGAGCTATCGGAGAGGAGCCGACATAAAATCTTTGCAGGCTGCTCAGATCATAGTCTTTGAGCTGCGGATAATCGAGCAGTGCATAAAGCGCGGCAGGCGGCAAATACATATGTGTGATTTTTTCATCTTGAATGGTTTGGAGCACATTGAGCGCATCAAAACCGGGTAAAATCACCGTTGTGGCTCCGCGCGTGTACATGATCGGAATAAAATATCCCGCGGCATGGGTTATGGGCGCAACGGCGAGATAACGGGGATGCTCAGGAATATCGAGCATCATCTGATTAATCAGCATGGCCTCGGCCCCGCGATGGGTTTGCATGACACCTTTTGAGGGGCCAGTTGTGCCGCCTGTGGGCATTATCACCGCATCTGCCATCGGGTCTTCCGGTTCGTTATAATGGCTGGCACTAACACCTTCGAGAAGATCAGGTAGAGATTGTCCATGCTCTGACGGGGCATCAATGCAAATGGCTATTTTTAAACTGGGAACTTGATTCAGAATCTCCGCAATCTGATCTTCAAATTTACTATGAAAGAAGAGACAATCGGCATCGAAAAAATCAAGCTGTTCAATCGTTGTAGCAATTGTATTGCGATAATTCATTGGCAACCAAACCATATCGGCACGGTTTAACCCTACAACGCATAAATATCCCATCACCGCATTGGGACTGTAGACGGCTACTTTGGCTCCGGCAGGTAATTTAAACGTTTGGTTCAGTACATTGGCGATTTTGTGTACAATATCGCGAGTTGTTCCATAATCTATCCGTAGATCCCCATCCACAAAGGCTTCATGTTGCGGATATAGCCCCGCCGCCCGATCTAAATATTCTGAAAACCTCATGAACTATCCCTCTTATAAATGTACTGACCGTCCCTCCAAAAGACTGCGTCTAATTTGAGTCTTAAATTTACCGCCTACTTAAGCTTTTTTCTCCCAAGCCATTGATTTGAATGGAGCATCCAGGGGTGTGTTGGCAAGGTGGTTGGTATAATTGGACATAACTTTTTGAGATAAGCCCAAAATAACTTCCAATATATTACGCTTGGTGTAGCCAGCATCAAGAAAGGCCTGAACATCATTATCATCAACGACGCCGTGCTGACGTGCTACTTGCAATGTAAAGGTTCTTAGTGCTTCTAATTTTGCGTTGGCTAAAGGCGTTTCATTACGCAGTGCTTCTGTGATCTCGGGATCAATTTTCATGCCTTTTGCAACCATTGTATGAGCCGGAACGCAATAGTGACAATTATTTTCAACGTTCACAGATTGCCAAATTACCGTTATTTCATCCCGATTAAAGCTTGATTTCAAAAACAGATCATTGATGGCTCTATATCCCTCAAGAAGGCCTGGAGCTTCAGCCATAATGCCGTGCAGGTTAGGAATAAAGCCATTGCGCTTTTTTGTCTGCATCAGAAAGTCCTGGATATCTTCAGGGGCTGTTGTTTCGTCATGTATTGTGAATTCAGTCATGTTTTATCCTATGTCAAGCAGGTCAGGTTTTTTTAGGAAACTGCGAGTCCCTAGTTTACCTAGAAAAGTAAGTTAAGTTAGTACCATATGGAACCAAAAACAAGACCCAAATTGCGTTTGTCATAAAGTAGCTTAAGAATTGAAGTGCCTGTCTTACGCAGGCTGTGCTGCTTTTGACCATGATTTCTTCAAGTCGTGTAGTCTTATTGAACATTTCATCTCCTTCCTGAAAATGACTACATGAGGTACCAAATATGCTTAGAGTCGGAACGATTGGCAATCTGTATCCCGTGGCGTTTGAATTAACACCTAAGTATTGAGTAGGAAAAATTGATGCTCATTCGTACATTAAAACACAAAATGTCACACTTTCAAGTTCCGCTACCAATATGAAATGAAATCCTGCAAGGTAGGCAAAATTGTCAATATTGGATCAATGGCGGGTAAATGGGAAAGCGCTAATCAATCGGCTTATAATACGACCAAACACGCTGTTGTCGGATTGAGCAAATGCGTGGCCCTAGAAGCCGCGCCCTTTGGGATCAGCGTTAATACGGTCTGCCCGGGTATGGTTGAAACCGATATAATTCAAAATTTCGAGATCCATGCCGACATTGCTAGCGTGGGTATGGATGAGTTGATGAAAGCCGTATGCTCAAAATTCCAATGCAGAAATTTATGCAACCTATTGAGATCGCTAATCTTGTGTTTTATTTAGGCAGTGAAGACGAAAACGGGATGACAAGGCAAGCTCTGACAATTTCCGGCGGTATGAGGATGGGGTAGGCCATAATGATAGAGAGTCTCTCAATCCTCATCTGTGCGTTGACAGATAGTACCAAATTGAACTATATAAAGCAGTGAAACATCAGCACATTTGATGTATTGAAGCTCAAGAAACTGATATTTCAGTGGGCTATAAGATCAATTAGCATGACTAGGGAGCCTAGCGATGAGCGCTAAAAAACTTGCGGCAGGTCAACAATTTCCGGATATAGTAGTGAGTAAATTGGGTGGAGGAATGCTCGATTTGTCAAAACCGCCTACTAAATTTGATTGGCGAATTGTGGTTGTATATCGGGGCAAACACTGCCCGTTTTGTACCGAGTATTTAGTGGAACTCAATGACTTGTTGGAAGACTTCAACGATGTTGGCCTTGATGTTGTCGCCATGTCCGCAGATTCGAAGGAAAGGGCAAACATGCAAATTCCTGATTTGAATCTGAAGTTTGATGTTGGCTATGACTTAAGTGTTGAACAAATGCGCGCCTTAGGCCTGTATATCACGACACCGCGTTCAGAGGCCGAGTCTGATCGGCCTTTTGCGGAACCAGCCTTTTTTGTGATTAATGAGAAAAAACAAGCTCAAATCATCGACATTTCCAATATCGCTTTTGGGCGCCCTGAGCTTAAAACCATGCTGAGAGGCTTGATACATATCCGTAAGCCGGGGAACAATTATCCCATTCGTGGCACACATTAAGCGGTATACTTAGAAAGATCATTATGACCAATAATCATTTCAGCAATTTAAAATTAATATTAGCCGCCAGTGCCTTGGGGGTGCTTATGACAACTGCAGCCTGTAGCCCGCAGGCCGATAAGAGCGGCGATACAGCTATTAAAGAACAATCGTCTATAACGAAAGGTGATCCTACGGATATCCGTATATACACTATGGATTGCGGAACGGTTGATTTTTCTGACCTTGGACTATTCAGTAGTGGGGAATATGCAGGACGTCAGCAACTAATGGCAGTGCCATGTTATCTTATCAGACATCCCAAGGGGGATATGGTGTGGGATGCGGGTTTGCCTGACTCTATAAGTGCACTGCCTGATGGACTGCCGATATTGGACGGTTTAGCTGTCGCTAAAGTACCTGTAACTATGAAAAGCCAATTTGAGGCTTTAGGGCTTTCAACAAAGGATGTGGAGTTTTTCGCACTTTCACATGGGCACTTCGATCATGTCGGAAATGTTGATCAATTCACTGATTCTACCTTTTTAATTCGTCAGGCAGAACATGACTTTATGTATGGCGGCGCGGGTGTTGAAGCTGGTGTTGTTGACCCTCAATTAGTTGAACCTTTGCGTAATGCCGAAACGATTAAATTTGAAGGCGATTATGATGTATTTGGTGATGGTTCCGTTATTATATTCCCAACACCCGGTCACTCACCGGGGCATTCGGGATTGTTAGTAAGGCTGAAAAATGAGGGCGCTGTTATGTTCTCAGGGGATTTATTTCATCTGGCTGAGTCGCGAGAGAGAA
>CAYZLR010000155.1:0-5204 GCA_964479275.1 uncultured Caulobacterales bacterium | reverse complement strand
AAAATCATCATCACATGCTGTAAGTGGTTGTGGTTGGTTAGGAAAAGGTACTATTGATAGGCCAAAACTAGTAGTACTAAAGCATCCTATTACATTATTCTCCACTCTGGCAAATAATGTAGTTTCCTGACTCGTATAGTTTTCTGGAAGAGGATTTGCATTTAAATTTGCTTGTGCTTCTGTTAAGTGATAGGTTATTGTAAAATCTACAAGGCTTTGACTAGTTCCTAGTATATTTTGGCTTTGTAAGCTTAGATCAAAAAGTTCAAAGCCATCTTCTGAACTGTCTTCGCAAGCATATAAATTATCAGGTTGATTTGCTATTGGTCTAGGATTCACATTTATAGTAAAATCATAAAAGGTATAACATCCTGTGCTTTGAAATTCTAGTCTCACAGTAAGATTAGTATCAATAGTGTAATCATAATTTATAGGATCTGTTATTTCATTGGTTTGTGATAGTGCATCTACACTATTAAAATAAAATGAAAAGTTAATACCACTTATATTATCAGTAACTATAGGGTTAATTTGTGTAATATCTACGGTATTAGAGTCATTGTCACATGTATCGAAAACCATAAAATCATTCACAGGTGGTGGTAGATTTACGCTAAGATTAATGGGTACTGTAGTGAAACAATTATTTAGTGTATTGGTAACTTTTATGTATGCTGTTTGAGGATTTGAAATATTAGTATAGGTTTCCGGATTAGTAATTTCATTGGTATTTGAATTGGCATCAGATAAACTGGGGAAATACGTTACGATTAAATTATGTTGCCTAACATCTAAAATGCCATTTTCTGCTATAGTAATATCAAAAACTGTAAAACCATCCCCGTCTATATCACATTCAACAGGAACATTTACAGGTACAACGTCTGGTACTGGTATAACATTGAGTAAAAATGGAGCAACAACACTACAAATAGTACCGTTATCAATCCTTGCGTATAAAATTTGAGGATTTGAAATATTTTGATAATTGATAGGTAATGCATTTACATCATTTTGTGCATCTACCTCTGATAGATGAAATGTTACATCAATACTGCCTGTTGTATTTTGTATTATAGCATTAATTTGAGAATTCAAATCAAAAACTTCGATACCATCGTTCGAGCTGTCATCACATATTAATAAGTCGTTAGGTTGTGTGAATATTGGATTACTGCTCACTTGTATTAAGAAACTAGATGTAGTGAAACAATTTTGATCATTTAAATATTCAAGTCTTACATGTATTGTTTGTTGTGGTGTTGATGTATTTTGATATACATTATTTTTATCAATAATATTGGTTCTATTGATAGCATCTATGGCTGTTTCAAAATAGAGAACTTGTAATCCAGATTGGCCATTTATAATTTCAATATCTTTTGTACTAAACAGGAAGTCTGCGAAACCGCTGTTATTTTCGCAAATTTCAAACGGTAGTATTGGATCTGGAAATACTGGTGGCATGTTAATAGTTAGCGATAATATACGAATTGCAAAACATCCAGTAACATCATTTACTATTCTAATATAGATTGTACCTGTTGAGGCATTAAAATTAGAAACATCGATTATAGCATTGTTATTGTTCTCTGCATCTGCTTGACTTGTATGATATGTAATAGTCTTATTGGTTGTATCGTTAGCAGCGGCTTCTATACCAAATGACTGAAGATTTATAATAGAAAACCCATCGTCATCATTATCACATATAAAAATAGGCGAAAGATCTGTTGTTATTGGAGCATCCAGAACTGTAATATCAAAAGATGTTATATCGTAACATCCACTTGTGGTACTAGTTATCCTAGTGAATACAGTAAATGGATTTGTAGTGTTTATATAACCATTAGGTAGGGCATTCATATTATCTGCTGCATCGTTTTGTGTAAGAAAATAACTTACTGAAAATCCAGTGAGACCATTTGTTACTTGTGCGTTAAAATCAGATAAATTTATCGCTGTTGAACCGTCTTGATCGTCATCACATACTGTTTGAGGTGCTATTGGTGTAAATTCTTGAACTGGGAGTAAAACAACCTCAATATCACTAAACTCTGTACAAGTAGCACTCATTAATCTTATATAAATAGTTTCCATTTGGTTACTATTGGTATCAGTTAATATGTACGGCGTACTTAAATCTATGACGTTTGTATCATTATCTCTATCATCTTCAGTGGGATAGAAATTAACGGATACACCTGGAACTCCGTTAATAACATTACTTTCAATTGTACTGAAATTAATTTCTTCAACGCCATCATTTCCAAAATCACAAAAATCAACAGAATTTAGATTCGTTGCTGTTAGCAATAAATTGGGATGTATTTCAAAAGCCGCTATGCTATAACATCCATCACTGGTTTCAATTCTCACATATATAGTTTGCTCTTCAAAAACGGTGTTTGTATAGTTTGTTGGATTAGGTATTGGATTACTTCCTGTAGTAGCATCTGCAAAAGATGTATGGAAAGTCACATTAACACCTGTTAATCCATTTAATACTTGAGGAAGAATATCTGTTAAATCAAACTCTGCAAAACCATCTCTTTGTGGATCACAAGCATCTAAAAATAAATTTTGATTATTAATTGATGGTATAGTTGAAACATTAATAACTAAAGTTGTTGTACTAATACACCCTGTATTAATATCCATGACACTTGCATATACAGTTTCTGGGTTGGTAACATTGGGATATGGAATTAGTAAAGGATTTATACCTTGATCTGCATCGCTTTGTGTATTGTGGTAGGTTACAACCAGATTTGTATTTCCTCCCGTAATTTGATCATCTCTTGAACTTAAATCAACATTGTCCATACCGTCAGGATCTGAAGTACAGGTTTGTATATCAGAAGGTGTATTGATACTCGGTAAATCACTTACAATGATGTCAAATTCATTAAATGCTAAACAACCATCATTATCATCTTCGATTCTCACATAAATTGTTTGCGAACCAGTAGTTGTTACTGTTAGTATTGGATTTGTAGCATTCTGAGCATCTGTTAACGTATTATGATATGTAACTGTATAATTAGATGGTGGTACTGATGCTATGGCTTCAGGTGTTTTTAAAAGTAAATCAAAAATTTCTGATCCATCACCATCATTATCACATATTATAAAATCAGTCATTGGTGTAGCACTTTGAGTAGAACTCAGTGTCACTAATATGTCATCTTCTATGATACACAAACCATCTGCAAAAGGCAATGCTATTTCTACACGATAAACGCCTGTTGCAGTTGCTGTTATTATAGGCTGCGTTGCACCAGCTATTACTACATTATCCAAATACCATGTATAGGTCACATTAGGATCATTGATGCCTGCATTTAAATCTACTGAACTGGCACATGTAGAAATATCATTGCCTAAATCTACTTGTGCATCAAAACTATTAGCTTCAATAAACACTGCAGAATCGTAGTTTTGGTCTGTCTGATCTGCAATAATCAACTTTATATGATATACAACTTCTGGCTGAATATTTGCAAATGCAGTTAAAACTGTGGTTCTACCGTTATAATTGGTGTCACCTATATTAAACCCTTGAAAAAAAGCATCATTTTGCGCATTACAACCTCCAGAGCCAGAAATATTTGGTCTTACAGAGTTTGTATTAACAGGTATAGTGGTGCCTGGTAATAATGCAATATTTTGGTAAGGCGCAGTAGTACCTGCTTCTCGTATTAGAAAACCAAAAGAATCTGAAAATAAACAAGGAAAATTACCAATGTATTCTTCTGAAGCAAAAATATAATTAAACTGGATGGTGTTTGAAGCTGATATAAAATCAAATTCTATGGTAGTAGCATTTAAAGTATTTGTAACACCTAAGGCACTTTCTAAATCAGGATCATTAGCCCAGTTCTGACTACCTTCGTTTAATATGGCACTGTTTTGTGTATTACCACCAGAATTGGCATTTCCAGTTGTAAGTACAATACCTTCTTCAAAAGGAAAGTTAGATCCTGCACGTGAGAAAAATCCAAAACTTCCTAGCCCATCAACTGAACCATTTATAGGAGATGATATGTTGGATACTTCTACACAACCTTGAACTAAGGTGTCTTCAATTAAACTTTGTGCAGAAACTGTGTTGTCAATTGTGACTTGTTGTGCTATACAAATCTGTGAAACAACACAAAAAAGTATTATAAGACGTTGGGTTAGCATGGTCTTCTTGTTAGGGGTTCGATTACATAGCTATATAAATATAACAATTAATTATTGATAATCCCCACTCTAACTCCTAATAATTTGCATAAACTTAACATTCAATAGTTTACATAAACCCAACCAATTTGTGTATCGTAATCGTCTTCATTAACATGTAATACATAGAAATAAGTGCCTACAGGAACAAGCATATCCTGGTTATTAATACCTCTATTAGCTTTACCTAACCACCGTTTATCATTATCACCTACAAAGATTAGATTTCCATAACGGCTATATATTTTTAACTCGTGATTTAAAAATATATCGTAAAGTCCTTTTATATTAAACCAATCATTTTTACCGTCATTATTAGGAGAGAATCCCTGTGGGACAATTGGAGGACAATTTTCTGTAGTAAGTTGAAATTGGAAAATTTCATAGCATGGAAAACTTTCTACGCGTAGATATATAGTTTCTTGGCTGGTTATGCTATTATAATTCTCAGGATTTAAAATACTCTGAGTTTCACTTTCTAAATTTTCTAATGATGTGTAAAATGCAATTGTATTCGTAATGTTTAAATTTTGAATGGCATCTAAAAGATTATATGTCCCTGTACCAAAACCTTCATTACAGCTCAGAAGTGGCTCTAATAATGTTATATCAGGAGTAGGTACTAATTCAACATCTATGATATTTGTATTATTATTTTCATTGGTTTCTGGTATAGTGCTGGTCATTGTGCCATCATCATCAACAAAGGCAAATATTTGAAAGTTTAGTCCCTGATCTGCAGGGATGTTCAAATTAATGGAGTTGCTCTCGGTATTATCAATAGGAATATCATTAACTGTAGTACTCGAACCAATTAGCATACCGTTTATGTAAAAACTAATTGGTGTTCCTGCAGGTAATACTGCTGTACTATTGAAATTATTCACAGTATAAAAGAGTTCTACGCTATTATCACTACAGTTTACGGTATAGGTATTAAGGTCTATTGTGGCATCTGGTAGTTGACTGTTTAAAAC
>CAYZLR010000154.1:0-5204 GCA_964479275.1 uncultured Caulobacterales bacterium | reverse complement strand
TGACGGTGCGTTATTCGCGTCAGAGTGCTGGGCCGCTAATCATTGAGCAGCAAGATCCGGGTCCGCCGCATTTATTGAACAGCAAAAACAGGGTCAACAATAGATTCACGGTGCCCGTTGAATTGATAGGCGCTTTCATTTCGATTGAAGGTGACCTGGCACTGAATCGATGGAACATCTATGGCATAGGCGACAACCGGATAGATGTTTGGGTTAAGGAGCTTTACTACGACGAGGGGGAGGTCATTGTACAGCGGAGGCTGGCTGACGGTCTGCTATTGATGTGGCAGCGAAACAGCGAGGGAGACAGCCGAGAGCAATGGGATGCCGCTGAAGAGGCAGAGTGGAGCGCTATTGGCGAGCCTGATTTACAGGTTCCCCTTTTAGAAAGTGTGACGGTTCAGTTTCGGGGTCATGCAACGTCGTTTACCTCCGCGCAAGACGTGGTGTTCTATGACGCGGCAGATCAAGCCTATGATTCGGCAGACTGGTATGTGATCGAAGACTCTGGCGGCGGCTCGACAGGCGTACCGATGCAAAGCCGCTCGTTCAGTCCGCCAGTAAACGGCCTGCGGACAGTTAAGTTCCAGTACAACGGTGGTGCGCAACTACGTGGGTTGTCAGCAGTGCAGGCTGCGTTGAGGGCCGATGCGGCGAGCACGTCCATAAACATGGTGAGCGCCAAATACTTCGACGGCACAGCAACAGCCCCATTTACTCATGGGACGCCATTTCAGGGCGTGCAGAAACTCACACTTTCACCAACGTTTGATTTCCTAACCGTCGTTCAAGCGGAGAAATCCAGCTCTGGTGATTTGGTTGAGTGGGCAACTTTAACCGAGCACACCGCTGGCACTGAGTACATTGTTACTCTGCCTGTTAATGCCGACGTGATCACATCAGAAGGTGCGATTGCTGGTCTTAACTATATAGCCACCCCCAGAACAGATCGGCCCGACACTATCGCGACGATGGATGACGCCGAGTTTGATAACAACTGGGATATATTGGGTGTGTTCCGGCAGTCGGGGGCATCGATAAGAGACCTGACGGGCACAGGAACGCTCTATTTCAACCCGTTGATAGATTTAAGTAATTCGCGTGTCGATGAGTTCATTGACTGGCAAACCTTTGCGTTCACGCAGGACATTCTGTTTGCTCTTGATCCCGCATCGATCACAGAATGGCAGGACTACACTGGTAACAATCTGGTACAACCTGCTGCGCTCAATGACACCTTCACGCTGCCCGAACACACGCGGTTGAGAGCGACGCGGGCGGGTAATGCGGTAAAGATCAGCCTGCACCCGTTGGAGGGCACACCCGATCCTTCTGCTGTGCCGCAATTATCCGCTGTGTTTTCGCTAGGCGTAGATTCAACTGCGCCGCATGAGAACACAGACACCGTTATCACTCAGCTAACGCGACCGGTGAAGGCGTCAAGAATCGCGGCAACTGGACCCGGTGAGTCAAACATTTGGCCAATCACAAAAGGCAGCGTTCGATTTTCTCACCCGCTGCCGTTAGCACAAGACATATCACTGTATTTACGCAATGGTACCGACATCTACGGGGTAGACATCCTCCAGGATGGAACCACCAGAGACAATGCTTTAATCGGCCCTAAAAACGGGTCCGCTGTGAGTGTTGATGATCGCGAGACAGAGCGAGTGATAACGCTGCAATACGAAGGTGCCATAGAGCTTGTTGTCTGGCCCAACGTGACTGGCGACCCCGGCAGCTTCACCCCGTTTGAGTATGGGTTTGAGGAAATATCAGCGTCAGAGCTAACAAACACTTACACAGGTCGTCAGCGTGTTGCGCAAATAAAATACCCAACGCCATTGGCTTTAACTGGCGTATTCCAAGAGATTGACTTTGGCGTCAATCTGACAGATGCCTTTATCGAGTTCGATATTCGCGCAACCAATGACACACACATGGCAACTAGTAGTGTTGCAGTAAGTAACCTGCCGCTCGGAGTGGACAATGGCGGTTTAGTCCATTGGTGGGATACAACTTACGTTCGCGTTAGGTTGGATGATGCGGCGTCGGTTGCAGCCGGTAAGATAAAAGTAGTGCACGTTACCAATCCGCTCGAAATTGTCGAGATTCGAGTGTACAAAGACGCGGCCAATGGGTTTGTTGTTCCAACAGGCAAAGACTTGGTGACGCCACGTCAACTGGCCGTAACAAGCCCAACTGCTACGCCTGACATCACAATCATTGAAGAACAGGCGGCGAGTTACTTTGTCAACGTGACACCGGGCAGCCGCATGGTTCTGGATTCGGTAACCGATGCGACTATCAACGTGGTGTCTGCCAAAGATGGCCTAATCATTGCGCAAGCGACCGGGCCAAATCCAGCGGTAACGTTCACTGAGGAATTGTTACTAATTCCGCAGATTTACACCTTCCAAACAGACAACAACGTCTCCAGTACCGCGTTTGAAGGCTGGAGCTTTTCTGCCGGGACAGCCGCTAGACAGATTCGGATGACCAACGAATCTGGACGGAAGCGAATTATTCAACCTACAGGGTTTTATCGGGAAAGCGTAGCCGGTGGTGATGTACTTGGGGACGCTGGCATTAACAATGTGCCCGTTACGTTTGATGAAGGGCAAACACGCTCGCCCGTCATTCACGATCACGTTTTCAACACTGGCGGCGGCGTCAATGGTGATGTCGAATATGTGCGCTTGCTGGTTTGGCAGTTAGACCCAGTTGATCGGCTCAAGTTTGAGCCTGTCCATGAGCTACATATTGCGATGGGGGTAGGCGCCAACTGGAACGGCAACGAATGGCGGGTTGATGTCAGAGATTTCAATTGACTCTCGCAAAAGTGCGGCTGTGCTACTTAGAGCTTTGGGGTTTCTATGGCTGACAAAGAACAAACCGGCGCGCAAAGGCATGTTGAAGAGGTGCCTTACATCTGCCTCCCGGAGTTCGCTATCGAGCAAAAGGAGCGGATTGCGCAACTAGAACACCAGATTGAGCTGATGGAGGCAGGCAAAGGCCAGCTTAACTCGGGGAGTATTCGGACGGTGGTGAGCATTGCTGCGTTTATGGTCTCTATTGGTTCAACCATAGCGGCAATGTGGTTAAGTAATTCCACCGAACCCACGCGCACAAAGCTAGATTTGCTGGCGGCACAAGTGGACAGCATAGATAGCGATCTGGACAAAGACGAGATAGAAATAGATTCGCTGCAAGATGAAGTGACCAACCTGATCACCGAGACACTGCGCACAGAGGACGTGACCAGCCGCTTAGGTGCCGTACAGCTTGAGATCAGACAGCTTGACGGGAAGTTCTCCCGGCTTGTCACAGGCCGCTTAGAGCCTCGTATCGCGCGTGATGAGAAAGAGCTAGGCGAAGTGGTGCGGCGATTGAATGAGCATCTGGAGAAGCCATGATTAGAGAGATTATCACCGAGACCTTCCCGCGCTTTATGGTGACGGCAGGAGTGTTTTATCTGAACTATTACGCTTTCACCTCAGAGGCTGTCCCACAAGAAATGAAATACGCCTTGCTCACGCTGCTCGGTAGCGCTGTGGGGTTTTGGTTAGGAACCAGTCAATCGAGCGCCAGTAAAACTAAGGTTATACAGGGCGAGCTTCAAGAGGATTCGGTCGAGATTGTCCCAGCGAGGCCCCCCTCAAAGATATGAAACCCGCTTTACTATTATTCACGCTGCTTTTACAGGGCTGTGTCAGCTTAGGCGAGTGGGAAGCGACACAAGTTAACCTGTGTGGCGTTTATGTGTCGGATGCCAATACCGCTCAAGATCGCGAGCAGCTTAGCTCTTGCATTACCTACACTAAGAAAGATGGATGATCGACACACTTTTTGCCCTGCTAGTGGAACACGCCGAAGAGAGCGGCATCATACTATTGCTGCTGATAGGCAATTGGTGGCAATACCGTGACAGAGAACGCATTACTAAAGAGAATACGAAACTCCATGACAAACTTGCTGAGAATCTTAAAAACGAGGTGGACTGGTTCAAGGAACAAGAACGAGCAAACCGAACTCGAAGCTCTGGAGGTGGCCAGAGACGAGGCTCTTGAGGACTGGCAATCGACCCTTCCACCGCCTAAGGTAGATCCTGATAATAGAATTTCATCGGAGTAGATATGGATGTTCCTGTAAACAAAGACGCCGCCATTCTCGCTGGCTGCCAGATTGCCTCGGACATGAACCGGGCACGGCGCAAGTTTAATGACGGTAATACGCACGGTGCCGCGATGGCGTTCGCCTCGCTGTATCGTGAGCTTGAGAAAACGTTGCTCCCGTTGTTTGGTGATGAGTTCGAGAAAGAGCTGCGGAAGGCCATCGAAGCGGGCGAGAATGAAGCAAATAAGCCTTAGGCTTGCCTGCTTCTGTCATTTGGCTGGTCCTCACGTTAGCTACAGCGGCGTATGCGCGCAACAAGGCGTGCTTAGTGGTTCTCGGCATAACAATCGGGGTGGTGACACTTCAAAGCATTGGTCAACTCAACGCGGTCTCATGGGCGCTCATTGATTTCGTTGCTTTGGTGGGCGCGTCCTACCTCTGGTTTAAAGAGCAAGATCATGCCGCGTTTACCGTGGGCGCATTTATTACGCTGCGGCTGTTGTGGCACGCGCAATTCAATGGGTTGGACCTATATACTTATTACCTTGGTGCGAACCTGATTTATGGGATGATGTTGATAGGTATCGTTAGTTGGACATTCTATTACTCACGATAGCGGCGGTAGGCTGTGCTTGGGGGCTTGGCTGGCTGTGGTGCCGCCAAACAAAAGATCCCCGACCCTGGGGCACAGCGCTCATGGAATTCCCTGACCTGCTGCCTGACAGGCTCTCTGGGCGTGATCTAAAGATGGCCTACCTCTCAGCCACGTTCATCGAGATTTCCCCTATATTCGCCTCTCTGGTGGGTGTAGACCGCTCTGAGGCACTGGAATCCAAGATGGGTGAAGTGCTCACCCCTCAGCTTCAAGATTTGCTGAGTCAGGGTGTGGCGGACCAAGAGCTATTTACCATCGGCGGCACACACAAAGTCAAAACGGCTGAATTTGAGGTATACGTCGAAATCAGCCACAAGGAGGCGAGGCTCCACCTATGCAGCGATCCATACCCTTTAAGAAATGGGGTTGTGCACTAATACTCCTCTCTGGCTGCGCGTCAGAGCCTATACAGTACGAATG
This sequence comes from uncultured Caulobacterales bacterium, assembly GCA_964479275.1. GTDB lineage: Bacteria > Pseudomonadota > Alphaproteobacteria > Caulobacterales > Parvularculaceae > CALLPQ01. Next base: position 13 of record CAYZLR010000154.1, on the reverse strand, counting down.
GCAACCCCAGCCT
>CAYZLR010000153.1:0-5269 GCA_964479275.1 uncultured Caulobacterales bacterium | reverse complement strand
AAATCAGTGAATCACGATTTGCCCTAAATCTGGAGACTTTTTCAGCAGCCTGCTAGGAACTATCTACCCACCATGGCGGATCAGGATGACATCCCCATCTTGCACAATATAGTCTTTCCCTTCAGCGCGCATTTTTCCAGCTTCTTTTGCCCCTTGCTCTCCACCCAGAGAAACATAATCTTCATAGGCAATGGTTTCTGCGCGAATGAATTTCTTCTCAAAGTCTGTATGAATCACCCCTGCGGCTTGCGGCGCCGTATAACCAGTGCGTATTGTCCAAGCTCTTGCCTCTTTTGGGCCCGCTGTGAAATAGGTTTGCAGTCCTAATAATTCATATCCTGCACGGATTAACCGATTGAGACCTGGCTCTTCAAGTCCCAGAGTTTCCAGGTATTCTTTTTGTTCGTCATCATCAAGTTGTGCAAGTTCGGCTTCGATATTCGCAGATATAATAACGCTGACAGCATCTTCTTGCTTGGCTTGGCTATCAACTGAGTTTGAAAATTTGTTGCCTGTTGCGGCGCTTTCTTCGTCAACATTAGCGACAAATAGAACTGGTTTCTGGGTTAGGAGTTGTAGGGCTTTCCATGCCTTCTGCTCATCATCGGCTATTGTGGTTGTTCTTGCAGGTTTGCCATTATTTAAGACCTCAAGTGCTCTTTCAACGAGCACCAATGTCTCTTTAGCTTCCTTGTCTTGTCCACGTGCTTTTTTCTCTAGGGTTATCCGGCGTTTTTCCAGGCTTTCAAGATCTGCGAGCATCAATTCCGTTTCAACAACTTCAAAATCAGCGAGTGGGTCAATAGTACCCGACACATGAGTAATATCATCATCTTCAAAGCATCGCAGTACATAAGCAACCGCATCGACCTCCCGGATATTGGCAAGAAATTGATTGCCGAGTCCTTCTCCTTGAGAAGCGCCTTTGACAAGACCTGCAATATCGACAAATTGAATGCGAGAGGGAACTATAGAGGCTGATCCGGCAATTTCAGCCAGCTTTAAAAGCCTGGCTTCGGGAACTGCGACATCGCCCACATTGGGCTCAATTGTGCAAAACGGGTAGTTTTCGGCTTGTGCCACTGCCGTCTTCGTCAGAGCATTAAAGAGGGTGGATTTGCCAACATTTGGCAACCCAACAATACCGCATTTAAATCCCATAGTGTGGCTCTCTTTTCTGGTTCTAGTTATGATTTAGGAGGGTGCATTTTATTCAATGCCTCAGCAAACGGATTTGATGCTTTTGCTCCATTATTTTCGGTGCACGTCTCTTTGCTTTGTATTTTATTTTGACTTAAGGGGCGCTTGATTGGATGGCCTGGTTTTTCTTTTTTATCGGTATGCTGATTAGGATTTAAAATGTTAGCGACTTCACTTTGAAACCGTGGAAAGCCCTTATTTTCATAATTTGCGAGGTGAGGGGCTGATTTTGCGATCGCTTCAAGCCAATTTTGCAACTCTTGTTGTTCTGCTTTCGCAAAATCGCTGAGAACGTAGCTATGCACAGCCGCTTTTGAACCTGGATGTCCAATACCCAGGCGTGCTTTAAAAAAATTATTTCCAATATGTGAGTCTATGGAGCGCAGCCCGTTGTGACCTGCGTGGCCGCCGCCTTGTTTGATTCGTAATTTATAAGGGGCAATATCTAATTCATCATGAAAGACAAGGATTTGTTCGGGGGCTATTTTATAAAACCGCAGTAACTCGCCAACGCTTTTGCCAGACTCATTCATGAAGGTTTGCGGCTTAAGAACTAGGATTTTACAACGCTTCCCCTCACGTTCGAGATACCCTTCGCGCAAAATGCCTTTGAATTTATTTTTCGGCTCGGCAAAATTGTAAAGGTCTGCAATCGCATCAACGGCCATAAACCCGACATTATGGCGGTTTCCATCATATTGTGTACCCGGGTTTCCAAGGCCAACCAGAATAAGCATGGTTTTACGACCTTTCTTGATTGATTAGAGAAAATAATGCGTGAGAGCGGGTTGGATTCTTATTTCACAAAAAAGGGTGAAGGCAGATCAATGCACTTCACCCTAGTTCAATTTCAGTGCTGATCGTTATTCTTCAGACGATGTGTTGTCTTCGCCTTCGCCTTCGCCTGCCTCTGTTGCTTCATCTCCTGCAGCGTCATCATCATCGCTAGAACGTAATGCGGATGGAGCTGCAATTGTTGCAACCGTAAAATCACGATCAGTGATAACTGGTTTTACACCATTAGGGAGGTCGGTATCGGAAATATGGATGGCATCGCCAACATCAAATTTCTCAATATCAAATTCCAAAGCTTCCGGGATTGATGTTGCCGGCGCGTAAACTTCAATAGTGTGACGCACGACATTGAGTACGCCGCCTTTTTTAATACCGGCAGAAGTTTCTTCGTTAAGAAAGCGAACCGGGACATCAACGTTAATGCGTGTTTTCTCGCTAACACGTAGCATATCAACGTGGAGTGGAAAATCTTTCACAGGATCAAGTTGGATATCACGCGGGATCACTTGCTGTTGTTCTTTTTGACCCGGCACATCAATCTTTACGAGTTGAGAGAGAAGGGTACCATTATTAACGGCTTTCTCGATTTCACGTTTTCGCAAGCGGATCGCTACTGGGGCTTGATTTCCGCCATAAAGCACTCCTGGAATCCATCCTTCTCTACGAGATTGACGGGCGCCGCCTGTCCCAGTGCGTTCACGGGGTTCACAATAGAAAACTTGTATATCAGCCATTTTGGCCCTCATTATTTACGTCGGTCAGTCCTAAAGCAAGGTTCTGATAGAAGGAATTGAAACAAAGTTCTAGAATATTTTTTATAGTTGCGCGCCGATTTATCATGCGCAAAACTACATGATTAGCTGGCGGTGAATAGAGTAAAAACACACATAGAGCAAGCCCTAATAGCCTGTAAAATCACCTTTTGCACACAGTTTTTGCCAGCGGGAACTCGCAAGGTTTTCAAGTTCGATCGTCTGTTCGGTTAACCGCGCGATCTAGCATGTGGATTAAGTCCAGATGCCAAAAAATTCAGCAATTTAAGGCGCAAGAATTTAAGGCGCAAGAGCGACCTCTCGCATTCAAATCCTGAAAAAGGTTGATCTTAGATGAGTTTTCCTGGATTTAGATAAATGCAACTTTCATAATTTCGTAGGCTCTTGCGCCGCCGGGAGCGGCGACTTCTACGCTATCGCCTTCTGACTTTCCAATCAGGGCGCGTGCTATTGGGGATTGCACCGAGATTTTACCGAGCTTCACATCAGCTTCAAAATCACCAACGATCTGATAGGTCTTTTCTTCTTCGCTATCTTCATCAAGGATGGTGACAGTGGCGCCAAAAATCACTGATTCACTGGATAGTTTAGTAATATCAATCACTTGAGCGCGGCCAACTTTATCTTCGAATTCAAGAATTTGGCCTTCTATCCATCCCTGTTTTTCTTTGGCGGCGTGGTACTCAGCATTTTCTGAAAGGTCGCCATGGGCGCGCGCTTCCGCAATCGCTTGAATAACAGAAGGGCGTTCTTCATTTTTCAGGCGCCTTAACTCCGATTCCAGCCAATCATAGCCAGATACCGTCATCGGTATTTTTTCCATCACTGATCTTCTTTCATTAAAAAAACCGAAAAAGAGGCAATGTCCGCAAGAGATTTGGCGGCCATCAGCAATATTTTCGGGATGAGGACTATAGTAAGCGTTATCTGCTCTGGGTTCAAGAGGCTGTTAAAACAATTCGATTATTCTGGTAAGGCATTGCTTTTATTATGAAAATACTTTCGAGTTTGAGCTTTATAGTCAAATTTTTTTTCGAGAAACCTAATGGGTTTTTAAATTCTAGAGTGTTTTTCAACGTGTTAATGAAATAGCTTGCAAGCAAATTTATGAAAAAATGATGATAATGAGTAAGAATTCTGAGTTTGATATTCCTTGCATGGACGAAGGCGTCTATCTATTGTGCGCACAAATCACTGACATGACACCAACCCTAGTAGTACAAACAATCCGGAGACAAAAATGGCGGCTGCCGATACTGATAACTCAAACCTGATTGGCACCCAAGACGAGTTATTGTCTTATTACAAAGATATGATGATGATTCGCCGCTTTGAAGAAAAAGCTGGACAGCTATATGGGATGGGGGAAATAGGCGGTTTTTGCCATCTTTATATAGGTCAAGAAGCGGTTGTGGTTGGCATGGAGGCCGTCAAAAGAGAGGGCGATCAGGTGATCACCGGATATCGCGATCATGGTCATATGTTGGCTTGTGGTATGGACCCAAAAGGCGTGATGGCAGAACTTACAGGACGCTCTGGGGGATATTCCAAAGGGAAGGGTGGCTCGATGCATATGTTTTCGAGTGAGAAGAAGTTTTATGGTGGTCATGGAATTGTTGGAGCGCAAATCCCGCTTGGAGCTGGTTTGGCATTTGCAAATCAATACCGTGGTAATGATCAGGTTTCCATGACTTATTTTGGTGATGGTGCTTCTAATCAAGGGCAAGTTTTTGAAGCTATGAATATGGCACAACTGTGGAAACTTCCTGTGGTTTTTATCATTGAAAATAATCAATATGCGATGGGTACAAGTGTCCAACGGGCGCACTCTGAGACCCATCTTTATCGTCGAGGCGCGTCTTTTGGGATACCGGGTATGGAAGTTGATGGCATGGATGTTCTGGCTGTAAGAGAAGCCGGGCGCGAAGCCGTTGAGCATGCGCGCTCTGGTGAAGGGCCTTATGTGTTAGAGATGAAGACATATCGTTATCGTGGTCACTCTATGTCGGATCCGGCCAAATACCGATCTCGCGAAGAGGTTGATGACGTGCGTGAGCATTCTGACCCTATTAAAAGATGTGAGGCGCGTATCTTAAAAGCAGAATATGCTAGTGCAGAAGAATTAAAAACTATGGATAAGGACATTAAAGCCGTTGTTCAAGAGGCCGCTGATTTTGCAATAACAAGTCCGCTGCCAGATCCAGAAGAGCTCTATACGGACATCGTGGCTTAATTTGCTAACTCCATTCGTAAATCCTTATTCCTCGACGTCTATAAATGTGAACGGGCGAGACGTTCTTGGATAATGTTTTAAAAGCACCTCCACTTCAAATTGAATCGTCGAGGTGCTTTAAGTCTTTCTTTTTTGCATTTATTATCGTTCAACTGGTTCCCACAGACACGCAAAATACTTTAGGCGATTTGCCACGGGCTCAAAGTTCTTTGAGAGACCTGTGCATAACTATCGTCAAATTGACCAAATTAGTTAATACAGTGCTTTA
>CAYZLR010000152.1:0-5358 GCA_964479275.1 uncultured Caulobacterales bacterium | reverse complement strand
ATCACGATTTGCCCTAAATCTGGAGACTTTTTCAGCAGCCTGTTAAAGCATTTCCCGCACAAAATGCCTTGTCTCCTGCCCCGTGAGTATCGCAACCCAGAGATCAGAATCATTGGCATAATCCTCCCATATCTCATGTAATTCCTTATGCGCTGGATTATGTAATGCATTATAAACCTCAGGCCGATTAAATTCCACGATCAAAAGGTGGCCTTCTTTTTTAACATTAATAAATTCGTACTCACTCATATCTCAAACCTCTGTTCAAGCGCATTATGAAGCCTTCATCATCTGTGCTCTTATTTTTATAGTATATGCTATAGACAAATTCGTTATTGTCATCTGAAAATTCTGATGTGATGACGATAATAGATTACAGCAAACCAAGCTATGAGTTGAGAGAATTCAATGATGAACGTCGAGAATTATATTGCAAATGCGAGCCGAAAAACTTGGGATACAGAGGGCTTGGCCAATGATATCCCCTTGCGCCCAATCCAACGTGTTGGGATTATCGGGGCTGGAACTATGGGGGGTGGCATTGCGATGAACTTTGCCTCAGCCGCTATTCCCGCTATTGTGATCGAGACAAACGAAGACGCACTTAAACGCGGAATAAATACTTGCAGGGCCAATTATCAACGCAGCGCGGATAAAGGACGCTTTCCCAAAGAAGAAGTCAACGAACGGATGAGCCGTATATCCGGTTCTCTTAATATAGAGGATATATCTGATTGCGACTTAATCATCGAAGCTGTCTTTGAAGATATTGACTTAAAAAAATCGACATTTAACAAACTCGAAAAAATCGCAAAACCGGGCGCTATTTTAGCCACAAATACTTCTGGCCTCAATATTGACGACATTGCAAGTGTGACAAACAGGGCTAGCGATATCATTGGATTACACTTTTTCTCACCTGCAAATGATATGAAACTGATGGAAATTGTTCAGGCAAAACACACAGCATACGATGTCATTCTTACGGCGATGGCAACGGCAAAAAAAATTGGTAAAATTGCCGCTCTTGTCGGGGTATGTCCTGGGTTTGTCGGTAATCGAATTTTATATACACGACAAAAACAAGCGCAAAAACTGCTCACACAAGGGCTGATGCCATGGAATATTGATGCTGCATTTCATGATTTTGGATTTCGTATGGGGCCATTTGAAATGTCAGACCTTGCCGGCTTGGATATTGGTTGGAAAAAAGGAATGAAAACCCATAACCCAATTCGTGATGCTTTATGCGATTTAGACCGGCGGGGACAAAAGACCCGCGCTGGCTACTACGATTACGATAAAAGTCGCAAACCAACGCCCTCTGACATAACGGCAAAAATCATTCGCACTATGTCCAATCATGATAATCGCAACGTGCAAATGAGTACTGAGGAAATTATTGATTTTTGTATCTATCCCATGATTAATGAAGGCGTGCGTATTCTTGAAGAAAACAAGGCCCAACGTCCCTCTGATATCGATATTATCTGGCTCCATGGTTATGGATGGTCAGGTGATAAAGGGGGGCTTATGTATTATGGGGATATGATCGGACCAGATAAAGTATTAAAATCTATGAAAAAATTGAGCGAGACGGATGCTTCTCTGGCACCAGCAAAAGAACTGGTTAAGGTCGTACAAAATAACACTCGCTTGATTGATATTGATACTGGCGGCTTAAAAACGTAATAAGCCTTACGTTTCGATCCCCAAAAATTCATTAAACCCCAGAGCAATGTTTATATTTTGCATAGCTTGAATGGCAGCCCCTTTGCGTAGATTATCCTCTGCAGCAACAATAACGCCATGATAGCCATCCGCACTCACCTCAAAACCACCTAGCAAAATTCCATTTTCATTCGTATACTGCTTTAATTCAGGCACAGCGCGTAAAATAGTAATTAAACTTTCATCAGCATAAGCTTTTTTGAAAATTGAAAAAAGCTCATCATGAGTAAATTTATCTTTGAAGGTTAAATGTGTTGTCGTAACAATCCCACTAAAGGCGGGGTGCACATGGGGTGTAAAGTATACCGTTGCTCCTAAATGACGTGTGGCCTCGCGTTCATGATTATGCCCTGTCAATTTATATGGCATTAAATTATCTTTTAGTCGCATGGGATTATTTTTGGGACTTGGCGTCATCCCCGCACCGGAATACCCAGATACACCAAAGACTGATGGAGGCGCAGCCAATTCATTCAATATTGGAGCAATGCTGAGTTGCATTGCAGTTGCATAACAACCAGGATTGGCAATCCGTCGAGCTGTATTGAGTTGCGCCACGTCTCCTTTCAATCGAAGTAATTCCGGCAATCCATAGACCCATTCATCGGTAAACCGATAGTCAGCGGATAGGTCCAATATAATAGTTTCTGGCTTTTGCCGTTCAAGAGCCGCAACAAAAGGTGCGCCGGCTCCGTCTGGTAATGCTAAAACTACCAAATCAGCGTTTAGTGACTCCAAATTTTTTGGTGTCAGCGACTTAAATTCAATATCATCGTTGAAACCATTTTGCATTAATTCGGGAACCATAGTGGAAACTAACTTTCTTGCATATTCACGACTTGATGCATAAGCCAGCTTTAGATGTTCATGTTTCGCAATAAGCTGCAGCAAAACCCTGCCAGTATGACCACGTCCGCCAACAATGCCGACTGTTCTAATTGCACTCATAATTTCACTATTCTTCTATCAATGTACTTGGCAAGCTGACAATTTTATCCACAAGAGAAGCAATTTTGGAAAAATCCCGTTCGCCTTTCCAAAATATTGTCCACGGCCCTTGCTTAACCGAACCATCACAAACATCTGCATAGAAAGCATTAAAGCCATTGGCTGTTCTTGAACGCCAAAAAAGTCGAGGATAATCGGCAATCATAGCTCGCCACACCACCCGTGCCAAACCTTCTCCTCTCGCATCTTCTATAACTGCGAACTTATCAAGATAAGCTGCATCACCGATTCGAAAAATAATTGCTCCTGCACGATATGTTTCGGAGAGATAAGCAGTCTCCAAATCAAGCTTACCAAACCATTCAGGCACCAGCTTTCTACTAAATGCATCTTCCACCAAACTGGAGAGACGAATACCATCAATATCTGACTTGTCAGTAATTTTATTTAACATTTCTCCTTTGCGAACCATTGTTCCAGAACCGCTGTGGGTGAAGAGCTCTCGCACTAAGCACGAAGGGGAGGTTATTGAAACTGAGGATGATAAAGGCGCATCATCCAAAAGCGCTTTGATTTCTTTTAGCTTAAACTCCATCCCCGAATGTACCCAGTCTGCACGCATAAGGGCATCATAATCCGAAGCCAGATTAATAGACTCCAGTAAAGTTCCGTCGCTTTTCAAGAGCCCGCCTGTGCCTGACAAAAACACAATTTTCATTGGTTGCAAGCATTGCACAAGTGCACGTGTCGCACTGTCACCATTAATATTTAATAATTGTCCACCGGGCGCAACACCAAGACAAGTTAAAATAGGGATTGCCCCTGAACGAGCTACAGAGCGGATTAAATCCAGTCGCACACCGGTAGGAGTACCCACCATTCCAAATTTATCCTGATCAACATACTCAGCCTCAATTACGCCAGCACTAACGGAATGGGCCTCAACCCCTTGCGCCCGAACCGCCTCAACGAGCTTGATATTCTCGCCGATAAAAATATCACGCGCAACGTCAAGCGCTTCAGGTGAGGTCACTCTTAAACCTTCCACTTTTGGAGTTTTGATATTTTGTTCTTTCAAGCGTTTATCAAGTTGCGGCCCTGCCCCATGCAATACAATGGGGGTTAAGCCAACAGTATGCAAAAAAGCAAGTGCCGCTGCAGTTTCCGTCAATTCTTCTTCTAAAATAGCACCGCCAATTTTGATGACTGCGAAACGCGCCTGATCAACACTGGAAAAACGTTGCAAATATGATCTAATCTCTTTGCCATCTGACATATTAGAGAGAAGCTGAACGATCGTTTCACGGATATTTTTATTCTGTGTCATATTGTCAACTTAACTCAAAATAGTTTTCATGATGGCTTTTTGAACATGGAGGCGATTTTCTGCTTCATCGTACGCAATACAATTTTCGCTATCAAACACACTATCTGTCATTTTGACATTGCGGCGCATTGGCAAACAATGAGAGACTAATGCATTATTCGTCATCGCCATCTTTTTCTCGTCAACAATAAAATGCTTATACTGATCTCTCAGCGGTTTTTCTGCGTCCCAATTTCCAAAATATGGGATTGCCCCCCAGCTTTTTGCATAAACAACATCGGCGTCATTATAAGCCTCTTCAATATTATGGCTTAGTGTCAATGAATGCCCATATCCATCAGCATCCTTTGACGCTTGCTCAATGTAGCGATTATCGAGGAAATAATCTGGCGTGGGACAAAGTAATGTCGGTTGCATGCCAAATTTTGCCGCGATCATCAACGCAGAATTTGCAACAGCCGTATTGAGAGGCTTGGGATGATAAGTCCAAGTCAGGACGAATTTTTTCCCTTCAAGAGGGCCAAGGCGTTCTTGTAATGCCATAATGTGCGCCATCTCCTGACATGGATGCGTGATGGTCTCCATATTAATTACAGGCACATCGGCATGAGTTGCAAACGCATCTAGAATTTTATCTTTACGGTCCTCTTGCCAATCGACAAATTTTGGAAATGCTCGGATGCCAATCATATCGCAATAGCGCGATAAAACCTTGGCGGCTTCTCTTGCGTGTTCTTCTGCATCACCGTCCATTATCGCACCATCTTCAAATTCCAATGGCCACATACCCCCAGATGGGGATAATATGACAGCATGACCACCGAGCTCCTTAGCCCCGACATCAAAACTTGTTCGGGTGCGCAGTGAATTGTTAAGAAATAAAAGGGCAATAGTTTTACCTTTTAAATCATCAGAAAAACGCGATGTCTTCAGTGATCGTGCCTCATCGATAATAGCCTGAAGTTCAGCACACGTCCAATCCGGTGTATTTAAAAAATGCCGCATAAATTCCTCTATCAGTTTATAAAATACACTCTAAGCTGCTCCGTGCTACTGTGCCAAGAGAATTTGAAATGACACCCTATCGTTGGGAGACGTTTAAAGGAATTATCACCGAGAACTTAGCAACGATATCTTTTCAAAGGAGAATGCTAACGGGAATGATATCACGCTCTCCTCGATCAAACTGGCCCCATAAGAGTAAGCTTTGTTGATGGGTGTAAATAAAATCAACGTTAATATAACAGAATAAATGATTATCTATAGTTTTTCACGGTAAATGCTGCGCCATCAATGCAATGACGAAACCCCGATAGCGCAGCCAGTTTTTATGTAACCATATTATTCCCCTC
>CAYZLR010000151.1:0-5530 GCA_964479275.1 uncultured Caulobacterales bacterium | reverse complement strand
AAAATGGTGGCCAGGGACAGAATCGAACTGCCGACACGGGGATTTTCAGTCGTGAATTCAAGCTGTAAATCTATATTAATCAATGGTTTAATAGCGTAGTTAAGCGTAACCGGTAACAGTTTAGAATCAGTAAGTTAGCTTAATTTAGCGAAAGTTATAAAAACTTATACGTGTACTGAATTTGTATACCGAAATAGTAGCTTATTCCGATATAGCCCTATTACACGGAGTCTAGGTGTTTGAATTACAATTTCATGTGCGAAGAATTAAGTGAAATAAAAGTTATTAGTAAGAGATATTTTTCTAGCAATAGACTTTAAATCAATGTGTAACAAGGAGGTTTCATACATGCGAGCTATTTTTATTATTATGCAAGCGTATTTATATTCAAATGAATCTGATTTTCGATTCATTACCTCTTTATGTTTTATAATTTGGGGAGTTTCACTTAAGCGATATTCGTTTTGATTTGCCATTATTAAACAAATTTCAATCATGGCATTAATGAAATGTATATTATTACCATCATGCTTATTGGGTATAAGTTCAATTAGTATTTTTATTGGCTTTTCACAGGTAATATCGTTTAGTATAAAAGAGTCGTATACGTTTTTATGGTATTCCTTAAGATATATCAAATACACTAAAAGAGGTGTATAGATGGGTTGTTTCAGAAACTCAGGACCACCTCTATAAGAAGACAGAAACGCTAAGTTTATTTTCGTGAATAGATGCTCTATTTCTCTTAGAGATAACCCTTTACCTGTTGAAATAGCTGTTACCGCATACACTAATGATTCCTCACTATCTAGCCCGAGTTTATGGTTTTTAGTAGTTTCAAAATAGTCGTGGAAGTCGTAAGATTTAGATAATTGCTCTATGAAATTTCTAATGTTAGTTTTTGGTAATAAATATTCTATGTCAATAAAACGTTTTAAGTAATTTAAAGAATCGAAATTGTGACCGTAAATGGCATTTATACTATGTGATAGCTGAAGTTTGTCCATTGCGAGAACAAAAACTAGACCTTCAATTTCGAGAATGTGCTTTATTCTTTCTAAAAACTCTATCGAATAGGTTGGCCTGCAGCGATCTAACTCATCTATTAGAATATACAGCTTGGTTTGATCACCAGAATCTGTAGTGAGCACCTCAATTATATTTTTTTTAAAATTATTAATGGCATCTTTTTCTTCAGAATATTTATCAATAAGATCAGTGGATAGTTTGCTGGTAAGGTTTGCTGCTTCTTTTTCAAGCACTTTGTCATCAACAATACCCAGCGTGCCTAATTTGATTGCTACAGGAACAGTTCTCTTTAAGATATGAGAGCCTGCAGCTTTAGCCGCTTTCCATGCTTTTGCTTTTTTATTATCATCTCCAATTAATGAGGTGATTTGGGAATCCATTTCACCAAGAAATGCCAATAATGGGTCACAGGAAAAGTCAGTTTCCCAAGCACTGAAAGTTAGTGTTTTACAGTTATTTTGATCTAAGTTTACTTTTAACATTTCCATAAAAGTTGTTTTACCTTCTCCCCAAGAAGCATTTATAGATAAAACGGTTGGAGACGAAATGTTTGTTAAGAGGAGAGATAAACTATCCACATCTTTCTTTCGAGATAAAACATCAAATTTGTAGGGAGCATCTTTTGTGACTTTTATTTTATGATGTTTTGTTTTCATTCGTGCGTGATTTTTTAATCTTGTGATGTTGAAACTAAACTAAAATTTGCTACCCAGAAAAATACTCAAATTTATCGGAATAATATAACTATTAAAGTGATTATTATAATGTCTTGATTTTTAATAAGAAAATGGTGGCCAGGGACAGAATCGAACTGCTGACACGCGAATTTTTAGTCGTGATTTGAAACCGTAAATCTATATTAATCAATTTTGCTGAAACTGTCCTGCCCATGCTTTCCTAAAATTGTTTCTTTATTGAAAATGGCCACGATGCAAGAAATCAGTGAGGCCGCAAATAGAAGTGTTGTTATAAGCTGAGTCGCTTTCATATCCCACAGATCAAACTCGCCGAAGTAAGCTACGAAGTAGATCATTGGAAACCAGGCTATTGTTGCCGCAATAATTAAGTATCTTTTCATATTTTTAAATTTAATATAAATACGATTAAATGAAACTAATCTCAAATTTTTTCAAATCGTTGAATAATAGGGGACATATTGAAGTTGTAATAGTTTGACGGACACTGTCCCCATTTACATTTAGATCATGAATCTTTAAACCATGCTATATCTGAAGCACAGTATTTCCAATGAGATGATTTCGAAATCAGTTACGAAAAATAATATAGGATGCGTGAATATACCGATAAGCTTTTAATTTTAACAATGCAACAATAAACGTGGATTATATTCGGGTGCGCTGAAGTAGAGAAGTTTCTGCTGCGTTTGTTTTTTTATGTACATCATGTAACTTCAGCTCTATTTTACGCAGGGTTTGACCGACGGCTTGCCGAGAAATATTAAACTTTCTGGCAATTTGAGCATTACTGAGACCGTCTTTATATTTAGCGTTATATATCCGTCGATAACCATCGTTATCTAAGCCTGATCTAACTAGGTAATATGCTAAAGCATCTTTGCCATCGGAGTTGAATAAAAAACCTTGTTGTTTCTCGAAAACTTCTTTAATGCGAGAAATTTTAATTAGATAACGAACTTCATCCTTTTCTGTATTGTATCTTGAGAGGTTATCAATTTCCTTCAAGTATCTAGCCATATATTTACGCCCTTTTATATAGTTTGCCCAATTTTCACTATTTCCCCCTTTACCGTTAATTGCATGTTTATAACAAAATTTTGCGGAGCTTTTATTAATATCATTACTATTAAAATTATCTCTTAATTCGTAACGTTCAGTGTTTCTCCAGCACAGAGCACAAGTAGGATAGGCGTCTTCTGGGTAACGTCGTGTGGTTGTCGACTTATCTGACTTGTCGGAAGATTCAGCAATCGTAGAAACGCCTGATTTAATCTTTTGTAATTCGTAGATGAGTGGTCTTAGAGTATCAATGGTTCCGTAAAATCGTTCTTGCAGACTCGGGATAACATCTAAGTCAGTTGGCTTATCGATCTCAGAGTAATCATGAGTAGGCAATAATCGATGACCTATATCTTCAGAGCCTAAATATTCTTGTGGATCCTCATTGTCTAAATCGAGTCGCACTGAAAATCTATATATTTCATCATCCCAATATTTCAAGGATCGAGAAACCCTTTGGTTTTGTGTTAGGTCAGTTCGATCATTAAACTTAGTAGATATTTCAGATAATTTGAAGTCTTTAAAAACTCCTCGATGTTTATCCTCATAGTAAGTAGAAAGAAGTTTTTCAAGCGGGTTGTCGAGGTGTTCTGCCAGTAATGATTTGATCGAATACCTTCGGCCAAGGAATGTATGAGAAATTCTGGGGTAGTTAGCGAAGAGTACTTCCTGAAAGGACTTAATACCAATAGCAAAACCTTCATCGCAATTAGGATAAATCTCAAATTGATAAAGTTTGTTTTCTGGATAGATCATGTAAACCTAAAAAGTATAACATTTAGTCTCGTAGAAGTTTCGTATAAAGGTAATCTAACCAATGTAAGGCGTTAAATAATAAAGCGCGTTAATTGGTTTAGAAAGTTTACGAAATTAGAGGAAGGTTATGAAAACAACATTAGAGTACTTACAAGGCAAGTATGGGCCTTTAATGCCTATGAATGCTGTAGCAGAAGTTTTTGATAGATCGAAAGAAGGGCTCAGAGTTTCGTTAAGCGCTAAGTCTGATTTTTCTATAGCTATGAATGCAGCCAAGATTAAGCGTGGTAGACGGGTGTATTTTCATGCTTCCAAAATTGCAGAAATCATTGATGGTGAAATTTAGTGAGCACATTTTTCAATTCAAATTAATGTAGGTTATTTCTAGTTATGCAGAGCATCTTTCGAAGTAAGTATGAAAAAGACTTTACGGTGATAGGAAATAAAACTTTAGAGGATTGTCGGCTAACATTTGAGGCCCGAGGGTTACTGTGTTTTCTTCTAGAAAAGCCAAAAGATTGGAATGTCATTATGAATCACCTCATAAATAGCAGCCCTGCAGGAAAGCACAAAATTCGCCGCATAGTAGACGAACTATTAACGTATAGGTACTTGGTAAGAAACGCGGTTAGAGGAAATGATGGACGCTTCATTTGTACGTTATATGAGGTCTATGGTGAACCACAGTCTGAAAACCGGGAAGTGGATAACCAGAAAGTGAAAAATCCAAAGGTGGATAAACCGCCACTACAAAAGAAACAAGCTAAAAAGAATACAAGTAACAAAGAAACAACTACAACAAATGAATCTCTAATGGATGAGCTTCGCTGGCCGAAGAAAGCTTTGCGGGAACAAAAGAGGTCAATATTAAAACTGTCTGATAAAGAAGACTCTGTTGTAGTTCAAAAAATATTAGATGTTATTTCTGAATCAAAAAAAGAAGTTGAAAATCTCGTCGGCTTCTATCGACATTTGTTAATGCTACACAAACAAGGTGAATTAGATTTCTCGAATTTAACTCTTTCTCAAAGAAAGAGAGAAAAAGCGGAGTTAGCTGAAAAGAGGCACAAAGAGCAGATGAGGTTAAGCGAAGAACGAATACTAAAATATGTCCGTGAAGACGAGCTAACCAAAAAGAAATATGAATAGGGTTACTACGTTTTTACTACACATTTACTACATTCCTAACGTAAATGTTTTTGGTACTTACTACAAATTTACTACCTTTTTACTACATCAGAAAACGCACAAATTAGAAGAAAGAAACATAAACACTGCTTAAGAATCCTAGGCAGGATAGGCCTTCTATGCGCATGTTGTTACTAGCCTATTTACGCCACAATTTAATACTCAAAGAGAGCTGAAAATATGAATAGAAGATTTATTTTGATGCCAGATAAACTGTGGCTAAGTGTTCCTACCCCGAATAGGTCTAAATGGATTAGAGGCGCTATCAGGCAACGTAAAGCTAGAGATGAAACGGGCATATCGGACAATCATCTTACGGCTTTAAATGAGAGTTCTACACAACTCAGGAAGGTAGGGATCAACCTGAGTCAAGCCATGAAGCTTTTACACAGCCAACAGGCTAGTGAGAGCGCTATTCCCATTCGTGAGCTGATTGTAGGAATCAAAGCAGCTTGCAAAGAAATCCAAGAAATTAAAAAGTTGTACCTTGTTGAAGATGGTGAGGTGTGATTTATGAAAATGATGACCGACCAAGCTTTTGATTATATATTTGCTCAGTCGGGTAAATCAAAAGCGCGGATGGCGAATGCTAAAAAGCAGATGATTAGAGTCAGTGGGGGAGCTCCAGAAGTCATGGCAAAAATCACCGGTTTTACAAAGGCGAATAAATCGACACGTAGTCATCTTGAATACATAACAAGAAATGGTGAGGTCGATGCATTTGACCGTTTTGGTGAGAAGTTAGATAGTCGCCCCTGAAGAATCCACAAGTCATTGATATTGCTTATTTAAAATTGATT
>CAYZLR010000150.1:0-5569 GCA_964479275.1 uncultured Caulobacterales bacterium | reverse complement strand
CATAACCGCCAAACTCTAACTTAAAAGGTGGACCACCTAAGAGGGGCAGGTCATTGTCGGAAAATCTTGTTTAGACAATAAAATTGTCTGGTAAGCCATCTGTTTCGGCAAGCTATAAATAATTTTCGTTAACGCGCTGGAGACATTAACTTGAGGGCAGATAGTCATTTTATCAACCGATAATAAGGCCCCGACCCCTGCGCGAAATTCATCTATTACAGGCATCCATTCAGTCCAATTTTTACCTGAAATCCAAGATGTAAAAATTTATCTGTCAGATAGGGTTCTGCGCTTTTAGGCAAACACCCTACACTGTGAGAGAGAAAATAATTTTCAGGAACATGGAAGAGATCACGCATCTGTTTGCGGGGGCAATTTCTCTCTTGCTTTGCCATAGGCTCCGCCCCAACGATCGGTCATCTGCGCCCGCACCTGCCAGAGCGCAGGAAAGAACTTTTGTCTTAGGCCTTCAGTCAAAATTTCTACAGGTCGTCCCTTAAGCGAATTGGCCGCCACCCCGATAGAGCGATAAATTAACTGCATATGCGCATTGCGGAATTTTTGAAATTGTTCGTCAAATTCAGCTAAAGCTTCGGCCACCATATAGGCCTCATCATGACGATAATCGCTGTCATAAACTTGTTCTAACGTGCGATGGCTTGCCCTGAGATAAACCTCTTCATAACGCGACCAAATATCTTTGGGCATTTTGAGTAAGACACGAAACCCCGGACTTTCCTGACCACTACCATTACCCAGGCGTAGCCGTATCTCTTGGTAATCTTTTGGAGACATCGTCTCTAGCAAGGCAAGTTGCGTTATCATCATCTCTTGGCAGATATGCACGCGGCGAAACAAGGTCAGTAATTTTAAAGTATTACGCACCTGCATTTCATCATCAATATCAAGCAAAGTCGCCGCCATTAATTTCATCCATAATTCTTCGACTTGATGGACGATCATGAATTGCAATTCGTCTGGATTGCAAAGCTCTTCAGGCTCTTTTGGCACGCTAGCAATCGTTCGGTATTGAGATATATTTCATAATCAAGACGTCTAGCACCACGCATCATGCTATGGTATTCATATTTATTCATGTCATCTCCTTAAATAATCTGATTTGTCAGTTACAGGAGTGAAAACTAGGCGTGGCCGGTGAGCCAATTTCGAAGCACATGCTGCGCAAGTGATATGAAAATCATTAACAGCCGCATCATTTTAGACAAGAATGCTTTGTATAATTTTGGTCATTGCGTCGAAATTTTAATAAAATTAGAGTCACGACGATCTACTTTGACTTGATTTGTAAACTCAAGAAATTCAATTAGGGAATTGGGATCGTCTGCATCAAAAACACCTGAAAATTCCGTTTCCGCCAATTGTTCACCTTCAATAGCAATATTCACGTGATTATATCGGTTAAATTGCTCAACTATATCATCAAGCCTATCTCCTTCAAATATCAACTGGCCAACACGCCATGAGGATACGGCTTTAATATTTGCCATTGCGACCCGGACGGTTTCTTCCAACGGTGCAATGTCGGCTTTCTGACCTGCCGTAAGTAAGATACGTCCATCGTCAATTTGATCTATGATTACATCAGTATCATAATCGACTGTCGGGGGTTCCGTATTGGATTCTGTCGGGTCAACGGCCACTTTTCCTTCGATAACAGCAATCGTTGTTTGGGTCTTTGTTTTATAAACATTGAAGGTGGTGCCGATGGCTTCGGTAACCGTGTCCCCAGCAACAACACGAAAAGGTCGATTAGGGTTATGAACGACCTCAAATAATGCCTCACCACGAAATAATTCCACGGTCCGTAGGTTTTCGGTAAAGCGGATGGCGACTTCGGATTGGGTATTGACATGGATGACGGAGCCATCCGTCAAGACCATCTTGCGTTGTTCGCCAAGTTGAGTTGAAAATCCGGATGATTCATCGGAAACAAATTTATTATTCGTGTTTGTAATTTTCTGAGAAGGTGGGGCAACAATATTATTCATCCATACAAAAACAGCCAGAAAAACGGCGGCAATGCCGCCCCAAGGTAGCCAAGAAACTTTGTTGTGTGGGGTAATCAAAGTCTTGACATTCCTTGGGGCGGCACCTTCAGGAGTGTTTTTACACTCCTTATTTTGAGATAGCTGTTCTTCCGGTATAAGAGGGATTATCTGTGAAGACGCTTCAGCGAGGATAGTTTCTATGATCCGCGACTTTTTTCTATCAACGGTTTCAAAGGCATCGAATAGGGATGTTAACATAAGTAATTCTTCAACATGACGAGGCGATTCTAATAGCCAATCCGCAAGTTGTCGTTTCTGGTCAGTTGTTAATTTGCCAGCATCCAAAGTTACAGCCCAGTGAGAAGCCTCTTCAACAATTTGCCGGTTTTTAATTCTATTTACTTTAGACATGTTCTTACTTAGCTCCGGCAGACCGACAATGGGTAAGGGCACGTTTTAAATATGTGTGAACTGTGCTGGGGGCCAGATTTAGTTTTTCTGCGATCTCCAAATGCGAATAACCATCTCTTTTGCGCAGAAGCACGACAGCCCTGTAAAACGGGGGTAAATCATCAAGAAGAGATTCAAGTCTTACAATTTCTGCACGGTGATCAATGACCCTTTCAAAGGCAGCTCCGTCCCCGTCTTGCCCGGTGTGTTGGATTTGATCCAAAGTAATGGTGGCAGGATCTTTTGCTTGTTTAAGATAGTACTCATTGACCAAATTACTTGCAATTCTGAACAAATAGGCTTCGGGCTTCCTAATGAATTCTGGTCGTTTGACCCGCATTAACCGCAAATAGGCCTCTTGAGCTAAGTCCTGAACATCAGATCCATTGGCAATACGCGATGCAATATAATTGCGTAATTGAGGCGAATAGCGTTCAATAACGCTTTTAAAACGCTGATTGTTCGGATATGTTTGCTCACTTTGTTTCAACGAACATTTCCTTTAATTACATCCTAGCAAAATGCGATAGACGGAATTGAATATAGGTCTTACAGGTAAAGAGTAGTTCTTGAACCAAATTGGGGACTAGTTTTTTAAATTAAATGTAGTCAATTTACCACAAAATCTAAATTTCTTAGATAATTCATTAAAAATAAAATATCTAATCCCCAAAACACCCATAAAATCCAGTCTTTATAGTATGGGCCTCAATTTGGGCTCAACATAAAAATAATATTTCCAGAGCTAATCTGAGAGAAACCTAGGATTGGGAGCCAGAGTTAACATGCCTCACATTATCAAGCCAAAGACAGTCAGGAAAAAAATAAATGACGTTAGGGGCAGGGCGAAATCCGGACTCTTTTCCGTTGCTGCCTTGTCCATTATGTTGGCCATGCCTGCAAATGCACAGGGGGAAGTTTCCGAAATTTCTATTGAGGCTCAGACTATGGAAACCGCGCTCAATCAACTTGCGCAAACATATGATAAACAAATCATTGTCTATTCCTCCGATGCGAAAGGGATATCTGCCTCAAAGGTTGAAGGTATTTTTACCGAAGAAGAGGCTCTTGATTTCATTCTTAAAGGGTCAGGGCTGACCTATAAATATGTTAATGAACGGACTATTGCTGTAGGGTCCATAGACCGACTCACGGCTAAATCCCCTTCACGACAAGAGGTGTCCTCCTTTCGTGCTGCTCAGGTGGCTCCGGAAACTACTGGGAATATAAATGTACCGGATCGCGAGCGTATCAATATCTCGGTTGTCAATGCAGCTGAAAGTGAACCCACGCAATTAGATATTGATGAAATCATCATAACAGGTACCCGGTTTAGAAATCCTAATCTGAGCGCGCCCAACCCGATTACATCGGTTACAGCTGCAGACATTCAATACAGTGGCCGTACACGTATAACAGATATTTTGCAAAGATTACCGGCGCTTAAACAATCTGAACAACTTGATGATTTTGATGACGGGCGACAAAACCTTAATCTACGTCACCTCGGCTCATCGCGGACATTAACTTTGGTTGACGGCAAGCGGTTTGTACCTGGCTCTGCAGGGAATTCGGCAGTTGATGTTTCGGCTATTCCCGTCGCCCTAATTGACCGAATTGATGTCTTAACCGGAGGAGCGTCGGCTATTTATGGCGCAGATGCCGTTACCGGAGTTGTAAATTTTATCCTCAAAGATGATTTTGAAGGAGTTTCGCTGTCGGGGCAATATGGCGCTGCAAGTGATGAATGGGACGCGGAAGATACATCATTAAATCTGTTATTAGGACATAATTTTGACTCAGGCAAAGGTAATATTACGGCGAGTTATTCCTTCTCACGCAGCTCTCAATTACTTGCATCTGAGCGCACATTTTCATCCCCTGAAGGACGGTTTGACTTCGAAAATAATCAACCGGGCGAGCTGCCTGAACTAATCCCGGCACTTGGAACGCTTTCAGGTTTCTCGCAAAGGGGGGCCGAAATTTTGCCTAATTCCTTTTTCACAAATCCCGGTGCATCGCTAAATGGAGACGGAACACCTTTTACAAATGCCGACCAGTTTTTGAATTCGGAGGTATTTGCTTTACAGTTGCGTCCGGAATCTGAGAGTCATAATTTATCTCTTAGCGGACATTACGAGTTTTCACCCGCAGTCAATTTATATGCCCGCGGAATTTATTCCAATACCAATAATGAAGCGCGCACAGATTCCGGACAATTTACATTTGGTCAAGCAATCGCGGTAGATAATCCTTTTTTACCGCAAGACGCGATTGATGCATTTTTTCCATTCCCCCCCTTTGTAACGTCGCCGACATTTAACCGGCTAGATAATGACAGGCCTGTTACGACATTCACAGATCCCGAAACATTTCAAATTACGGCAGGCTTCAAAGGCGATGTTAACGCCCATCTACGCTACGATGTTTTTGCAAATATTGGCCGAAACGATGTCACGACACAGTCAACTACAATTCAACGTGATCGATATGTTGCTGCAATTGATGCTGTAAGTGTAGGCGGTAATGTTGTTTGCCGCGATGTTTCTGTTTTTGCCAATTGTGCCCCGCTTAATCCATTTTCCAGAGATGAAACTGTAAATGGGGCAGCCTATGATTTTATTTACCAAACAGGTGAAAGTGTAGAAAGCATAGATCAAAATATAGTATCAGGATTTATTGGAGGTGATTTTGAACCCCTTGGTTTGACACTCCCTGGCGGCGCTGTTGAATTTATTTTAGGCGGGGAATATCGGGAAGAGTCGTTTGAGACAAGAGTCAATCAATTTTCCAA
Organism: uncultured Caulobacterales bacterium; assembly: GCA_964479275.1. GTDB lineage: Bacteria > Pseudomonadota > Alphaproteobacteria > Caulobacterales > Parvularculaceae > CALLPQ01. The sequence continues at coordinate 316 of CAYZLR010000150.1, read as the reverse complement.
TACGACAGAAATAGCCGAGCAAAAAATTAAGGTCAGCGAAGTCTTTGGCGAAGTGGCTTTGCCAGTATTTAAAGATGCGGGGCCTGCCTTAGATGAGCTGACTCTAATGGGGGCGTTTCGATATTCCGATTATAATACTTCCGGCGGCAGTTCGACATATAATGGCGGGCTTGTGTGGGTTCCATCTTCGGATATTACCCTTCGCGGCACGTATGCTCGTTCTGTGCGCTCTCCCAATGTTACGGAGCTATTTCGCGCGCCGACCACCTTTTCGCCTTTGTTATTTGGTGATCCCTGTGACGATCAGACCCTTAAT
>CAYZLR010000149.1:0-5585 GCA_964479275.1 uncultured Caulobacterales bacterium | reverse complement strand
CTGCCTTGCCGATCTTTGCTCCATCCACATAAGCTTTGATACGCTCTGATAACCGTTTGGGTGCGAAGGGGGCTCCATTGCGTGTTAAGAACAGCATACCCCCATCATTGCCCGTAAGATCGCGTGGGCCGACCAGTTTAGGCCTGATCTCATCGCGATAGTGCACTAACCATTTAAAAGCACGCTCCCCTAATGGCACCATGCGATCACGCCGGCCTTTCCCCTGGCGAATGGCGAGCGCTGTCCGGCCTGTATCAATATCAAATACAGTAAGGCCGATCAGCTCTGCACGGCGAATGCCGGTTGCATAAAAAACTTCCATGATTGCCCGGTCTCGCACTCCCGTTATGGTGGCAAGATCGGCCTTCGCCATCACTTTCTCTGTTTCGGTTGCTGTAAGCGGTGTTGGTGGCAAGCGGCGCTCTGCTCGCGGGGCTTCAAGTTCAGAGGCCGGATTATAAAGAATGATATTTTCCCGCGTCAGCCATTTAAAGTAATGGCGCACAGGCACCAATCTTTGCCCCTGGGTACGGAAGGTCAGGGGTTTGCCATTGGCTTTGCGATAATAAAATAACCAGCGTTGATAATGTTCAATCACCGGCCTTGTGATCTCTTGTGGCCGTGTCAGGCTGCGTTCTGCACACCAGCGGATAAAATAGCCGATCAATGTTCGGCGATTATCAATGGTGACAGGGGCATAATTGCGGATCGCCAGCCATTGAAGATAGGCTTCAAGGTGCAAGGCCAGGCTGTCAGGATCATCCGGCATCAACGCTTATCCTATGGCACGGCGCTTTATGTACGATGCATCTTCCCGGTTTTTTCCTGTACTATGCGGTTTATTGATATTGGCAGGCCGTTTTAAAAAAAGGGCGATAGAGTCAGGGTTTCCTGAAAGATCATTGCAGCAACCACCCCCCGACTTGAGGCCGACTGTGGCCCGACCATCCTCCGCCCATTGCGTCATTACCCCCGACCGACCCGGCTTTGTTCCCGCTAAACCTGACATCGATACTGTTTTTGTTCCCGCTTTAAGCGCCTTCACATCAATCAATCCCATAAGGAATGGATTCCCATCATGGCCTTCACCGTCATAAGCGAGATCATAGCGATATTGACGGGCATGTTCGCCGCGATGAAGGATCAGATATTCAAGTTCCACCAATCGACGACAATGCACCTTGGTTTGTGTATCTCCCCAACCGCAGGCCGCTCTTATCTCACGGCGGGTAAAACGGATTGATGAAGGACGCACCTGCTTGTCTTCTGCACGGGTCTTCACCATCTCCTCGATCATATCCAGCAATGTGCGGGTTTGTGGCGGCAATTCATCCAGCGTGCGCCCCATAACACCGTGGGCAAGAGCATTGGCCGCTGCAATATCATCAAGGGTGGCCTCTATATACTCAATGGGCTCATGGGCTTGTTCACGCAGGGTTTTGATCTCACGCGAATGCTGATGCAGCAATGCAATCGCCCGGATCAGGGCAAGGTATTTTTTGTGATCACGCCGGGTTCTGGTTTTTTCATCAAGGAATGTCAGTTGCTCCGCATACGGGTTGACTACTTTTAAAGATCGCAACAGGCGTTGCGCATTCTGATGCACACCAAGTAGCGCCTCACGCCGCTCATCGGCGATCAATCCCTCAAGGGTTTCTCCATAACGCTGGCGACGGTGGATCTCGCGGGTTTGTTCCCGGCTTTCATTCACCGACAATACCAGACAGCGATTGCGTAACTCTTCATCAAGATCAATCGCTGTGGTGGTGAGCATTAATGTTACCGGGCCCTGGACTTTATATTCCTGGGTAACGAGCTTGCCGGTCAGTGCATCCTTACCCGTTGAGGCAATGGTAAGGGCACCCTGGGATTGTAATAATTTCAGTGCATAGCTTGCCTCACGCACGCCTTCCTCTTCCGCAATGGCCAAAACTTTATGGCGGATATCACTTTCCCCCAGATAATAAAGCGATTGCCCGGTCATGGCAGAGTATTGAACGCATTCTTCTTCCGGCATCATTGCCAGAACCGCGTCCATCAGAGCCGATTTACCCGCCGCTGATGTGGACTGAATGATGATGGCCAAAGGCTGATCCAGTTTACGGCTGACCCCGGCCAGATAAGCGGCAAGAACATTGGCTCGCTCCCCAACAATCCCGCAAGCCTCAGCGTCTTTGACAATGCGATCAAGAAGGTCGGGCGATTGCAACAGTTTCATTGCCGCCTGCCGATCTTCTTTTTCCATCACCGCCACAGCTTGCGCCGGGTTCAGGGTTTGGCTGATCTGATCATCCTGCAGGGTTTCCAGTTTTAACAATACCCGGCCTATATCGCGTTTCAGGATGTCAGGGGGGAGCGCCAGTTCACCTGCGGCTTGCGCCAGGAAAGAAGCCCGGTGTTTGGCATTATAAAGATCGATCCCGTCCACATGAAACGCATCATCCCGGCGAACGAGTAAATTCACCCGCAGAGTTTCAAAGCTCATATTTTTTGCTAATCCGCGCACCCGCCATGCCCGGTCTTCAAACTTGAAGATCACCTCATGCTCGCTAACCGTCATCCCATCATCAGCTACAGTAGGCCCCCCACCATCCACCACAGCAGGAGCCGGACTTGCCATCATCGCTGGCACCACGGCAGGTACTACTGGGGGCACCGGATCATCGGTTGGGGGTTCTGGGGCAATCGCCTCCGCAACAGGGTCCGGTATTTCCTCTGTGAGCGGTGTTTCCAAAACTTCCTTCACCGTTTTGTTTTGCCCCATCGCCATCAGTTCCGCACCGCGCAACAGTGCCCCCAAACTCTTATTGGCCGGGCGCACATTGCGGGCATAATCATTGGCATCCTGCCCACGAGGGAACAAAACCCGGTAGACATCAATCCCGTGATGGGTCAGCCGGGGAGCAAGTTTTATGGCTGCATTGTCACCAGCCTCATCCCGGTCATAGGCAATCAATACCCGTTTAACCCCGCGACCGGCCATGGCATCGAGCAATTCATCGGTAAAACCATTGGTGCCAAAACTTGCCGTCACATGACGATAGCCAGCCACCCAGAAGGTCATGGCATCAATCAAGGCTTCACATAAAATGATCTCATCAGAAGCCGTCACCGCCGGAGCATTAAATATCCCCGCCATTTTAGTTTTGTCGGCCTTCGCCGACAGGGGCCTCGGCAAATAAAGATGTTTCGGCGTACCTTTGCGCAGATTATCAAGCAATTTTCGGCCATAGACCTGCACCACCTGTCCGTGCGTATTAAAAACCGGCACCACCAATGAACCTGCCAGATGCTCATGGCCGCTGTCCCGGTAAATACCGATTTCTTCCAGTCGCCCCCGAACCTGTTTGCCTGCTGCATTACTCTTTGGAGGCAAACGATAACCAAGTGTCCGGTTGGCAAAGCCAAGACGGAATGTGTCGATCAATTCCGGGTGCGCCAGATCACGGCGTTTGAGATAATTCAACGCCTCCGGGGATTGCTTCAGGGTCTCGTGATAATAGGCAACCACCCGTTTTAACAGCACCGCATCAGGCTCTTCCAGACCGGCATCGAACAAGCCCCCAAGCTTTTGCGTTCTTGATTGGGTGGCAGCCCCGCCAGCCTTGCCTTTCGTGACCTTACCGCCCGGATCATAGGCATTCATCAACAGCTCACATGCATGGCGGAACGAGACCCCTTCGGCCTTCATCACCCAGGCAATCACATCCCCGCCGTCACCACATGCACCCATGCAATGCCACAGGTTTTTATCGGGACTGACCACCAAAGACGGGGTTTTATCGTCATGAAACGGGCAATGACCAACCCGATCTTTACCCGACTTCGTCAGTGTAAGGCCTGATTTTTCAATTAAACGCACCAGAGAAGTCTCTGTTTTCAAACGGGAAATTTCTGAGTCGGACAAACGTGCCAAGATTCGACCCCTTTTCTAAAACCTGTCAATGTTATATATAGAGACGCATTAGGACTCGATATAGGGTCTATGTCAAATCTTTTATAACGAAGCTTCGCTATTATGCCATCAACACCTTCATATTCATCAAGCGGCTCCCGGCAACGGACCCGCCAATCAACCGTTCATATTCCCTCTATGAGTTTTGCAAAACGCCTTGTTACGATCCGTAAATCCCGCAGCCTGACACAGAGCCAGCTGTCAAAGATCACTGGGATTTATGTCTCCATGATCAAACGATATGAACAAGGCGATGGTGAGCCTTCTCTCGCCATCCTGCGCAAACTTTCCAAGGGGCTCAACGTTGCCGCTGATGAGCTACTGTTTGAAGAAGGCGAACGCGAGCCCAAAGACGACTTTCTTTATGAGTTTGAGGCTATCGATAGCTTCGATGAAGAAAGCAAGGAAACAGCCAGACAACTTCTACATGCCTTGATACAACAGCAACAATCGAAAAAATTGTTGCAAAGAGCAAAAGACATGTGATCAGTTTTTAATACGAAGCGACATGCAAGGACTATTTCATTTTTACGCGGTTTTAAAATATATTCTGATTAGAACTCGCCTAATTTTTGGGAGCATTATAAATTGACGATAATCACTGCACTATACAATAAGAAAAATATGTGGTTGGGACATAACGATGCTCTGACTATAGGGGATACACCGATATTAGAATCCCTAAATCCTTGGTTGTTTTGGGGAGAATGGGGCTTCGGAATAACTGGAGAGTCATTACAGCAAAATGTTCTTTCAAGGCATTTGGACAAATTAGCTGAAGATACTCCCAATGCAGCCATAATCGTAGAACGCATACGAGAAGTACTTTTAGAACATGGTTATTCGAAACACATTGATGAATCTGCCATCCCGTCTTTTGGGATATGGGGCATATTGGTTCACAAAAAGGGTAAAATTTGGGATGTTGGATCGCGCCTAGATTTGACTGATATACCTGATAATCAATTGTGGGCTCGAGGTTCTGGAGCCGATTTTGCTCTTGGTGCAGATAAAGCGTTGTCTGACTTAGATTTGACCACCGAACAAAGAGTTCAAAAAGCAACCGATTCTGCAATCCAATGTGACGTTTACTGCCCAGGAGAAACTAACATCATTCACTTTACGAATAAAGGTGAAATTCCTGCCTAACAGCTTTCTTAAGGGTCTAATTCCTCTGGTTTTTCAGTAAAACGGGGATCATCTTTAGTCTTTCTGCTTTTACGTTCCCCACGCTCCTTTTCTCTAGCTTTGTTGTCTTCCCCATCATTGCCATCTTTTCTATTACCGCCTCTCTGGGTCGGGTTTTTTTGCTCTGCATTTTTCCCTGCATTCTTTTCTCTCCTGCTCCTTTTCCCAAATTTCTTAACCGCATCCGCACCTTTCTTGGCTTCTTTAGTTGTAACGGGAGACGCAAGATCGAAGATGGCGGCAGCATCATCAGCATTGATTTTACCATCACTGAGGACATCAATAGCCGTATCAATCTCTTCCAAAATTTCTTTACCAGCTTTTTTCAAATTACCTTTGTGTTTGAAAATTTTTGCTCCGAACCGTAAAATTTTCCCGGTAATCTCCCCCGTCGGGTCCGTCGCATTAACCGGATCATTCCCGACATAAGCATAGAGGTTCT
>CAYZLR010000148.1:0-5589 GCA_964479275.1 uncultured Caulobacterales bacterium | reverse complement strand
CAGCAATTTCATCCACTACGGCACCTTTCCCGATTGGAGCGCCATTACCGCTAGCACCTGTTGACGTTTCGGGTAACGAGCTAACGCGCGCTCCTGATTTTCAAGCTTATGTGAATGCGAATTATGAAAGACAAATTGGCCCGTATTTAGGGGCTCTCGGTGCAACCCTGAAAAGCCAAAGCGGTGTGTTCTTTTTGGAAACAAATCAAGATACCTCTACTTTTAGTAATGAAGATTGGACTGAGGTTGATTTGCGAGCTTCGATTAGTGATCCTGATGCTCAATGGGAATTAGCAGTGTTCGGACAAAATGTGTTTAATAATCGGCATATATCGGCTGTTACAGCTCTAGGGGGATTCCCTAATGCTTCTATCAATGAACCTGTGAAATGGGGTGCTGAAGCTGTAATTCGCTATTAGGAGGATTTGTTAGCTAGTAAGGGCTGGTATAGGGTTTGTATATCAGCCACTTAATTGAGCACCGTTTGTCATGAAACAAAATCAAAAACGCAGAAATAACGCCGCGTTAACGCGTCAAAAGATACTTGATGCGGCTGTCGAACATTTCGGTATGCATGGTTATCAGGGCGCGTCGCTGCGTAATATTATTGTGGATGCAGGTGTTAATCTTGGGGCTGCAAATTACCATTTCGGTTCAAAGAAAAATGTCTACTTTGCCGTTCTTTCGACCTATTTTGAAAAAACGCGCGAAACACGTTTGGCACTAATGAAGCACGCTGCTGAACTCCCGCTTGGAGACGCACGTGTCAGGGCATTGATAGAAGCCTATATCTCTCCGCATATCCGATTGATTATCGAAGATGGTGAGCACGCTTATGGTCGGCTGATTGTGCAAATTATCAATGATAATGAACTTATTACGGATGAGATTTTTTCAGTCGAAATTAATAAGGTTCGGCTCCAATTTCGTAAGTACTTACGCGAATGTTATCCCGATGTATCAGATGATATCTTGTCACGCGGCATCGGTCTTATTGTCGCGACAATGGCCCAAGCGCCTTTTGATCCAAGTTACAGAACGCTTACGAATAAATCGCCTCTTAACCAATCTTCCGAAGACCTTATTTATATCGCGCTTTCCTTCGCATTTGGCGGAATAAAAGAGCTATTTAGAGATCCAATATCGTGATGCAATATATCGATTTATCAATGCCGATAGAAAATGATGTGAAATCTGATCCTGAGCCTTATGGACCTAAAATAACCTATCTAAAACACGACGAGACTTTTGATCAAATTTCGCCATTCTTTCCCGGTCTTAAAGCAGAGCAAATGCCGGATGGAGAAGCTTGGGCGGTCGAATTATTAGAGCTGTCTACGCATAATGGGACTCATATGGATGCTCCTTGGCATTTTCACTCGACACAGGACAGTGCCCTAAAAGGCGGGGCGAAACCTGCTATGACGATTGATGAATTGCCTTTGGAATGGTGCCAAAAACCGGGTGTTAAACTGGATTTTCGTCACTTTGAAGACGGGCATGTTGTAACGGCCCAAGAGGTCGATACCGAACTGGACCGGATCGGATATACGCTCAAGCCATTTGACATTGTTCTGGTCAATACACGGGCCGGAAAACGCTATGGGTTTGATGATTATATTCATGCGGGATGTGGGATGGGACGAGATGCGACACTGCGTCTGGCGGAGCAGGGCGTGAAAATTGTCGGCACGGATGCTTGGTCGTGGGATGCGCCGTTTTCCCACACAGCCAAAAAATGGGAGCAAGATAAAGATCCGTCAATTATTTGGGAAGGCCATAAGGCGGGCCGCGAGATCGGGTATTTCCAAATGGAAAAACTCCATAATCTCGAAGCTCTGCCCTCCCACGGATTTATGATGTCTTGTTTCCCTGTGAAAGTTAAAGCCGCCTCCGCCGCATGGATCAGAGCTGTGGGGATAATAAGTGACTGAAATGGAAAAATCTGAAAATGAATTTGCAAAGCATTGGTTGCTTGTCCTTGTTTGTGCTCTTGGAATTGGGATCGGGGTGTCCTCGCTTCCTTTTTATACACAAGGTGTTTTTTTTGACAGTTGGATTGAAGAATTTGGTTGGTCACGTACTCAGGCTTCCTTAGGCGTACTTGCGACGACTTTAACCTTGGCCTTTATATCGCCCTTTGTCGGGGCTGCTGTTGATAAATATGGTTTAGTGAAACCAATTTCTGCCGCATTATTTGGGCTGGTTATAACCTTTTCTCTATTTGCCCTTTTTATGAGCTCTATCGCGTCATTTGTTATTTTAAGTGCATTGATGGCGGTGCTAGCGGGCGCGTCATCCCCACTCGCTTATACGCGGGCGGTCAACGCTGTGTTCGATAAACAGCGTGGATTAGCTTTGGGGCTGGCTTTGTCAGGAACAGGTTTGGCGGCAATCCTTGCGCCCCGTATTATTTCTGGCGTCATCGATGCGTATGGATGGCGAATGGCCTATTGGGTTTTGGCTGGTTTTGTTGCCATTGCCGGCGTTTTAATTATTGCAGTTTTATCCCGCTTGGACGGCGCTAAAACACCGAAAATTATAGACCAAAGCGCGGCAATCACAGCTTATGGAACGGCTAAGGTGAGCAGAGAGTTTAAACTTTTGTCTGCGGCAGTTTTTTGTCTTGCACTTGGGATTGGCGGATTGTTGGTGCATTTTGTGCCTATTCTGACGGAAGTCGGCATTGCCAAATCTCGCGCTGCAGAAATTGCCGGCATTATGGGCGGCGCTATTATTCTGGGCCGTATTGTTATTGGGGCCGTGGTTGACCGCGTCTTTGCGCCTTTTGTGGCCGCTACATTTATCACAGCTTGTATATGCGGAATCGTGGCTTTGGCGATATTTGGCCCTATAGCGGCACTGCCGGCAGCATTTGTAATCGGCTTTTCTATGGGAGCAGAGGTTGATTTGATTGGTTATCTGGTTGCGCGATATTTTCCGCTCGAAGGCTATGGCCGTATTTATGGACGGCAATATGCAGCGTTTTTAGTCGGAACAGGCCTAGGCCCTGTGGCGATCGGCTTGGTTCGGGATAAAACAGGCAGCTATACGACTTCGATTATTCTGGCGGCCTGCGTCTTGGCGCTAACGGTTTTATTGTTTTTGCGGATGCCAAAGTTTTCCCAAGGAGATGAGTCATGACCCTGATGCTTTATCATAACCCTGTTTCGACCTGTTCACAAAAGGTTCGTCTGGTGTTGGCTGAGAAGAATTTACCTTATGATAGCCACGTTATTGTATGGGGTAAGAATGAACACTTAACCGAGGAGTACCTCAAGATAAATCCGAACGGTGTTGTGCCAAGCCTTGTTCATGATGGCGCACCCGTCATTGATTCATCCGTAATTTGTGAATATTTGGACGAGGTTTTCCCTGGCACGTCTTTAACTCCCAAAGATGCTCTTGCGCGGGCGAAGATGCGGGCTTGGATGCGTTATTTCGAAGAAGTTCCAACAGTCGCAATTCGCGTGCCGTCCTTTAGCAAATTATTCAAAAAACAGCTCTCGGAAATGCCCAGTGAAGCTTTTGATGAGATGGCGGAAAAACTGCCTTTGCGGAAACATTTTTATAAAGAAATGGGCCAAAAGGGGTTTTCAGAAGAGAAATTTGATGCCTCGTTAGAACGTCTTAGCAGTTGTATAAAACGCGTGACCACAGCGCTTAAGGCAGGTGGGCCTTGGATTGTTGGCGAACAATATACGATTGCCGATGTTGTTTTACTGCCAACAATCGTGCGTATGATTGATCTGAAATTGGACCATCTCTGGACCAATAATCCTGAGTTCCAATCATGGGTTGATGCCTCGTTTGCACGGCAATCATTTGATGTTGCCTTTATGCCGGGCTCAAGGGTTTCTATGCCTACATCTGTATAATTATTGGCTTAAACTATGCTTCAAATATCATGTTAAAACCTCTTTGGACGCCTACGCAGGAGCGAATTAAAAACAGTCAGATGCATAATTTTATGCAATGGCTCTCGCAAGAACAGGATTTACATTTCAGTGATTATGAAAGTCTGTGGAAATGGTCTGTAAGTGACATTGAAAGTTTTTGGGAGGCTGTCTGGAAATTCTACGAAGTCAAAAGTTATACGCCATATGATTCTGTTCTTAGTAATCAAACTATGCCTGGGGCAGAGTGGTTTCCGGGGGCAACATTAAATTTCGTAGATCAAATTTTCCGTCACGCTAATTCTGAAATGCCTGCCATACGCTTCGCTTCAGAAACTGCGTCTATAAAAAACTTATCTTGGGCTGAGTTGAAGGAGAATGTCGCCTCTGTTGCGGATTATCTTCGTCGTATGGGAGTCAGGACCGGAGATAGAGTTGCGGCTTATTCTCCGAATACGCCGGAAACGATTATCGCCTTTCTGGCTACAGCCAGTATTGGGGCTATTTGGTCTCTCTGTGCGCCTGATATGGGGAAAAGATCGATTATTGATCGTTTCACTCAATATGAACCAAAGGTTTTGTTTTCTGTCACGCAGAACCATTTTAATGGTAAAGCGATTGACCGCACCGATTATATCCGTGATTTGGCAGCGGCTCTGCCGAGTCTTGACCATCTGATTTTGATGCCGCCGACCCAAGCAGATGTGGGAGGGCTGACAATCCAGACACAAACGGTTTCGTATTGGCAAAATATCATTCAAGAGTCAGCGGAGCTTGTTATCCAGCCCGTTGATTTCTCTCATCCGCTTTGGGTGGTCTATTCCTCTGGCACGACAGGTCTGCCCAAACCTATCGTGCATAGCCACGGCGGAATAAAACTAGAGCAATTAAAATCAGGAGGCTTGCACGGGGATATTGCTCCGAGGGATGTGTATTTTTGGTACACAAGCAGCGGGTGGATTATGTGGAACTCGCAATTGGGAGCGATGGCGGCTGGGGCTACAATCGCAATCTATGACGGCAGTCCGGCGACTGATAATTGGACTGTCTTGTGGCAATTCGCCAGTGATGCCAAAGCCACAACATTTGGCCATGGAGCGGCCTTTTATACAAGCTGTATTAAAGCGGGCATTGTACCGCAGGATGTTGCGGATATTTCTTCTATCCGCACAATCGGCTCAACCGGGTCACCTTTGTCAGAAGAAGCCTATGCGTGGATTTACGATGAGCTTGGCCCTGATATTTGGCTTGCTCCGGTGTCTGGCGGGACAGACTTTGCGGGCGGATTTGTTGGCGGGTGTGTGTTGCTACCGGTTTATAGCGGGGAAATGCAATGCCGTTATTTAGGGTGCGATATTCATGCTTTTGACGAAAGCGGAGAGTCGGTGATCGGCGATGTCGGCGAATTGGTCTGTAAGCAACCTACGCCCTCGATGCCGCTTTATTTCCTAAATGATGAAGGCGGGCATCGTTACCTGGACAGCTATTTTGATGTCTATCCGGGAATTTGGCGTCACGGGGATTGGATGAGTATAACCGCACGCGGAGGAATAATTATTTATGGCAGGTCCGATGCGACGATCAATCGAAAAGGCGTGCGTATCGGAACCTCTGAGATTTATGCAGGCGTTGAGGCCCAAGCTGAAGTGCTCGACAGCCTCATTGTTGACTTGGAATTTCTGGGACGCGAGAG
>CAYZLR010000147.1:0-5780 GCA_964479275.1 uncultured Caulobacterales bacterium | reverse complement strand
GGCCAGACAATCGAAGCCTTTAAAGTGGCCGCCTCCCATACCGATGGCGACGTTGTTCTTCATTTTAAAGAAGCGGATATTATTCACACTGGCGATGTATATTTCAATAAAATATATCCCCTTATTGATGTATCGGGCGGTGGGTCCCTTAACGGTATGGTCACCGCCGTGGATCAAATTTTGGCCGTGGCTACAGATAAGACCCAGATTATTCCGGGGCATGGCGCGCTATCCAACCGGGCTGAATTATTGGATTATCGCAAGATGTTGGTGGATGTGCGAGAGCGCATTAAAACTGCGATAGAGAAGGGGGTTTCCGAGCAGGATTTTATCGCTTCAAAACCCACGGCAGACTATGACCGCGTATGGGGACAAAGCTTTCCATCTACTGAAGTTTTCCTGTCCACAGCTTATAAGACGCTCGACCCTCAGCAATGGGGCGGCAATGGCCGTACCCATGCTGATGCGCGAGTCCTTGCGTCTTATCCCACAGGTGCTTTTCTCGAGAATTTGGAAGTCCAGCCAGACGGGCGGATACTTTATACCAACTACCCGGATCAAACTATTGAACAATTATCATCGCAGGGCGACGTGAGTACATTCGCAAAGCTTTCGGGTTTCCCTCTAGGTCTTATCTCCACGTCGAACGGCTATCTGATTACCGCAAATGACAAGTCAATTCTTGCGGGTGAAGATACCAGTGAAGCCCAAAAATTCATCCTATTGAATAAGCGTGGCAGGCAGGTCGCTGAGTTCGATGCACCCGAGGCTAGGGCGTTGAACGGGTTGGTTAAGCTGGAAAACGGCACCATACTTGCTGCTGACTCAGTCGCTGGTACGATTTGGGAAGTCGATATCAAAAAAGAAAAAATCACGCCTTGGCTCCGAGACGGTGCTTTGGCTCCGCTATCTGATGACGAAGTTTACAAGCCGGGCGCAAATGGGATGAAACTACACCCTGATGGATTACTTGTTTCCAATACATCGCGCGGCACGTTATTACGCGTCAAAATCGGAACAGACGGTAAACCAGAGGGCAACCCGGAGGTCTTTGCAAATGTCGGTCTTATAGATGACTTCTGGGTGAATGATGATCACTCAATTCTTTTCACCACCCATGCAGCATCCATCAAGTCTTTATCCGTTGATGGGAAAATTGAGGTGGTTGCAACACAACATCTATTAGGCAATACGGCGATTGCACCCTACCCGCTAGGGCAGTCGCGCGATTTCGTTATAAGCACAGATGGCGGTCTATATTTTGGAAGTAAAGAACCGGCGAAAATTGTTCTTGTGACCACATCTCAATCGGCCAAAGAACGCAGCCGCGCGGTCGCAACACAATTTTTTACTGAAGTTTGGAACCAACCCTACCGCATTCAAACCATTGATGAGTTAATGGATGAACATTTCGTCATTACCAACTCCGGACAAAATATTAAGGGTCGGGAGGATTTTAAAAAATGGGTGCAAGCTCTGGGCTCTCAAGTCGAAAACCTTAAAGTGGATATAGACGAGATGATGGTCACGGATGATGGGGAGCGGGTTATCACGCGAATGATTGCGAGCGGGAATAATAATGGGATTTTTGGCACTAATGCGGATGGGGCACCTATGTCTTTCACATTGATTTCAATCCTTGAAATCCATGACGGAAAAATAACCCATAATTGGGTAGAAAAAAGTGCTTTTGAGCTCCATGAAAGACTTACTAAAAATACTGAGTGATAGATGCGTGAACAAAAGTCTATTCACTAATTTAATCGAATGATTGCCCGATGCCGCTGCTTGTTAAAAGGTATCGTATTATAAAGAGGAAAACCATGGCGTTAAAACATGCAAGACCCGGTGATATGATCGACCTCACGACACTGACTAAAGATAAATCCATAGCCCTTGTAAAGCACACGCGTTTTGAGGTGATGCGTGTATCCCTTTCAGTTGGTCAAGCTATGACACCGCATAAGGTGCCGGGCCCAATCACGGTACAATGTTTAAAAGGGAAATGCATTTTTTCCGTGGGTGACAGGCCTCATGAGTTAACTCCTGATACTTGGTTATACCTTGAGGGAGGCACAATGCACACAGTTGAAGCGATAGAAGATACCCAGTTATTGGTGACGATAATGTTTAATGAATAATCGTATTCCTAACCCCGAGCTTAATCACACATGCAAAGTCTTTTGCAATTATCATTAAGTTATTGATTTAAATATATTATTTTTTATTTACAATAGCATATGTGCGAATAAATATGCGAAACTCGCCAATTTTAATCGCTCGGGCGAATTGCCTGCTATGCAATAATACCTTAAAAATGGGCATTAATAAGCTCGAATCGAGGAATTTAGTCGATTACATTCGTCGGCAAGCCCTTCTTCAAAACTGGTTTCTGGGGGGCTTGCACCAAAACATATGAGCAGCCCTCATAGAAGAGGGAGGCCTTTAGTGGGAGCTGATTTTCGAATTGACGTCGCTGGGGGCAAAGCCATCAAGACTTCAAATTATACACTTCGCAAAAGCCCTAATAATCTTTTTGCATGTTTTCAATTATACGTTTTGCATATCTTAGAGAATTATGATGGCATCAAGGACAAAGTGCCAAATTTAGATCAAGGGTGAACTTACATGTTACCGTAACAGAATTTGAAACCAAAGCTATTCTTCATAATTCTGATCTTTAGCTAACCATGTTTCACTATCCTCATATTTGGAGGCGAAAGAATTCAGACCGCTCAGAGCTGTGTGAGTCCACCGTCGGCGATAAGTTCAGAACCGATCATGTAAGACGATGAGTCTGACGCAAGAAACGCGACAGCCTCAGCAATCTCGCGCGGGCGGGCTGCTCGTTTAAGAGGCGCAAGGGAGGCAAGCTCGTCTTCCAGGCCCTGAACCATATCTTCCGGTAACCCCATACGTCCGAAAATTGGCGTTGAAACAGCACCGGGGGTTATCGCATTTACCCGAATTCCGCGGTCCATAAGTTCGGCTGACAAAGTGCGCACAAGTGACCTAACGGCTGCCTTTGAAGCGGAGTAAACAGAAGTTGCGGCGACGCCCTTTTGATTCGCGCTGGACGAGGTCAAGATGATCGAAGCATTATCATTGAGTACGTCAAGAGAGCGTTGGACCGTTTTTAACTTACCATTGACGTTGATGTTGAATATTTTGTTGAAATGGTCGTCCTCTATCGCCTCGATTGGATGAAATTCAGCGACCCCAGCATTGGCGAAAACTATATCAACCTTGCCAAATTTTTCTTTGGCGGCGACAAACAGTTTGTCCAGATCGTCGGTGCTCGTAACGTCCCCTTGAACAGCAATCGCGTTCGAGCCGAGTGTTTCTACCGCATCGTCTAGGGTTTTCTGATTTCGGCCAAAAATGACGACTTTTGCGCCTTCTTCAATAAAGACTTTGGCGGTGGATAGACCGATCCCGGAATTTCCTCCGGTGATGACTGCGACTTTGTTTTTTAAGCGGCTCATTTTTAATCTCTATAGTTGGTTTAATATCGAAGTTCGTCCTATTGAGCCGAATATGGTTGAACTGTTGATATTGGTAAAATAAGTATTTTGTCTAATGGTTATTGATTTGGTGAATGATGAATTTACGAACTATCGACTTGAATCTTCTGGTGGTCTTCGACGCTATCTATCGCGAAGCAAACGTCACGCGCGCGGCGAAACGCGTGGGACTAACCCAACCGGCCACGTCAAACGCCCTGACCCGGTTGCGTGGTCATTTGAAGGACGAACTTTTCTTGCGCAGCTCCGAAGGATTACGTCCGACTCCGAGGGCTGAGGAACTTGCGCCCCGCCTTCGCTCTTTACTGAAAGAACTTGAAAACCTACTTGACCAGCAAGAATTTAATCCTGCAACTGCCAAGCGGACGATCAAGATTGCAGCCATTGACTACTTTTCAATCGTCATTCTGCCGTCGCTTATTCGTATTCTCGCAAGAGAAGCGCCTGGCATTAAAGTTCAGATGACGCCTTCCATCGGGCGATCAATGGAGGCCTTGGATCATGGAGAGATAGATTTCGCTTCGTCGGCATTCGGAAGCCTACCGCCCCGTTTCGATCAAACAGTTATTCTGGACGATTACTATTGCTGTTTGGTGCGCAAGGGCCACCCACTCACAAAGGGAAAAATTGGCTTGCGTCGTTATGCAAACGCTGATCATCTTCTTGTCAGTCCGAACGGGGAAGCGCGTGGATTTGTCGATGACCTTCTGGTTGATGCCGGATTGACACGAAATATTGCGCTTATCGCAAACCAATTCGCGATCACTCCACCCATTATCGCAAGTAGCGATCTCGTTATAACTGCGCCCAAGCGCGTATTAGATAAAATGGCTACATCCGATCATGTCATCCTTGATTGCCCTGTAGAAGCGCCGGAGGTTTTTCGTTTTATCGATCTTGTTTGGCACGACAGGTTGAGCCGCCATCCGGCGCAAATATGGTGCCGGAATGCAATTATTCGTGCAGGAGAGGAGTGTCGGAACTGATAAGGAGGCGAGCGTTTCACGGGTGTATTCATCGAGCACGGCCAACAAATTGTATGCACTCCCATCTCTGAGCCCTCGTGAATGAAATCCACACGCCATATGTGATTGGGGTGCTGAGGATGCAAACGGATCACGGATTTGTCTTTGTAGTAGAGGCGCTTTGGTTTCTTATGGCGTTGTGGAAACTGCAGGCCGTCTTCTCTCCATATTAGCTCGACTTTTTAGGGATTGACCTTCCTGCCTTCGGCGCGAAGCAATGCCGCTATCTTTCGATAACCCTCGACCTACGCTAATAAGGAAGTTACCATACGAGACTGATCCTTGCCGTACCCGACCATAAGAAGTTTATTGCGGCCTGTTTCGAATGACTCATTTATCATTGCTTCAAAGTTCTGCATGTCAGGTTTAGAATAGGACCAGTTAAATATGATGAGTTCGAGAAACTGAGATGCAAAATCTTTGAACCAATCTGCTAAATTTGTGTCTAACACGATGAATTTTTCAGGTGATGCGAAGTGTTTGAAGTGGTTGGAAGTCATCATTAATTGTTTTGTACGAGAATTTGCTGACCGCAAGAATGCCTGCTTGAATTCGGAAGAGTGGTTAACCATGGGAGCATTCTGTTCGTATGACAGTTTTTAAAGATATTGCCTGTGTGTGAATTGAGTGTAGACGCCGGTAGCTGCTAAACTACTGGTGTCTAGTCTCGGGTTCTCAAGTGCTGTCAGTTCAAAAACTTGCGCACGACCTCATTGAATTTTTCAGGGTTTTCGAGGAACATGAAATGTGCGCCTCCCTCATCTTCTTCGAATATTTCAAAGCTGCCGTCTATCGCATCTTTGGCCTGCTGTATGACCGAATTCCAGCCGACAAGGCTTACCTTTCCTCCGATATATAGAGAGGGGACTGATACCCGCCCGACCACATCGCGTAGATCAGTTCCTTGAATATCGACGAATAGATCGGCTGCATGGCGACGAGGCAAGAGCAGATGTTGTTCAAATGCTTTTTCAAAAATTTCGTCGGAGACGTTTAACGTCATTTGCTGCCGAAGGAAGCCGCGCGAAAATGTACCGTCTTTATCGTCATTGGCCCAACCTAACGCCATTTGATACACAGATTCGGGTGTTAGACCGTCAAATGCGTGCATCCGGTTGTCTCCAATTCGTGTCGGATTATCTGATGGATATGGAGAGTTATCGACAAAGATTAGTCTTTCAATTCCGGCGTCGCCAAAAAGATCCCAGTAGGTCCAAAGAATGGAACATCC
>CAYZLR010000146.1:0-5866 GCA_964479275.1 uncultured Caulobacterales bacterium | reverse complement strand
CGAGGGGAATAATATGGTTACATAAAAACTGGCTGCGCTATCGGGGTTTCGTCATCGTATTGCGGTTTTGCATCTGCCCAAAATTCACAATCCGACCCTTTTGAAGCATTAAACTTCAGCCAAAAAGAAAAAATTTCATCTTTTTTACAAATTGCCATAGCGGACCGTTTTAATGGACAAGGCGGCCCTTGCCAAAACTCGACCACCATACGCATTATCGCAAAACTGAACACTAGCAATCTGACGCCGTTAGATCCTAAGAATATTGGGCAGTTTCTACAAAGCAGAGAAATAGAAGTCAGTAATGTTCGTCAGCAATTTATCACCCAAGCCACCGAGAGTGGTTTTGAGTTAAACACAAGATTATTGACAAAAACCAAATTAGAGGGTTTTGCAAAAACATACCCAGTCGTTGAACTTTCTGTCCCTAAAGGATGTCAAGATGTTGTGGAATTAGCCAAATTACAATCTGTTGAGGAAATTTATTTCGACAAACCTATAATTGAAAGAACAGCGCAAGAAGTTGGCCTTGAAACTCCCCACTTCAGCACTGGGTTTCTTTGCCCTTTCAAACCCGCAACAAGCTTTGAAAACGACCCAACCATAGAGACAACGACTATTAGTCCCGAGACCAATCTACCTGTACCCCTTTTTATCTTTGAACAAACAAGCTCTCTGGTTAGTGGATTTCGTGAAATTCGCGCCAATGATCTTTGGAACATTGGTGTTGAGGGAGAAAACCATACTATCGCAGTTTTAAATGAACGAGATAATGGCCATGGGAGAGGCGTAAGAGATAGCGCAGCAGCAACGGGCACAAACAGAGACGCATTAAATAATGGGATAGCACGAAAAGCGAGAATCCTTGATTTGGAGGGCTTCGGTAATAGCGGATTAATTTCCATTATCGAAGACGTGTTACGCAGATATCAAGCCGGGGAAAACATAACAGCACTAACAATGTCGATTGGTGTTTCTCAATCAGTATTTCTTGAGCCATGTAACCAAACCCCCTTAACAGAACCACTAGCAGACCTTGCAACACTAAACATTCTTATCTTTGCTGGTTCTGGAAACTCAGGCAGAACAAAAACAGTTCCTCATACACTCTGGCCAGCGTGCGTCCCTGGTATCATCAGCGTGGGAGCCGCAACAATTGATAATACAGGCAGAGTCGTTGACGGCTCGAGTACCGCACCATTTCTGGATTTTTTGGTGCCAACGCCATCCTGCACATCCTCAAATGCATCACCTCAAGCCGCTGCAGCATACACTCTATTAAGAGAAGCCGTACCGAACGCATCTGCTTCAAAAATACTGGATGCCCTAAAATCAAGTGGAAACCAAATTTCACTGAGAAGAAATTTCACACCTGACATCAATGCTGTTTTGGGCGATCGTAGCTCTGCGACATTAGAAGAACCTATAGAGCTTAGTTATTCAGTACCTAGCATTGATGTATTCGCCGCATATAAGCATTTGACAGCACCCAAATTTGTTGCTGTTCCTCTTAATGGACAGACTATTATTAAAATTAAGTAGCGTGAGAGAAAGGATTAATGCACAGATTTTAACTATTGAAGCAACACAGATTTTTTTAGGCAATAACCCTAAAAACAAAACCATACGGAGATATCTATGAGATTTTTATCATTAGGCATAATTTTACTGATCATGCTATTTTCATCACAAAATACCGAAGCGCAAATACGATCCTCTGGAAATGTAAAATTAGGCTCGGTACTAGCCGATGAAAATGGGAACGTAAGCATCAGACTGAAACCATTATCTGATGGTACGATCCCTAATTGGCCGAATTCATCCTCAATATGCAACAATGTAAAAATTGCAATATTAGATGGAAATGATCTTGGTCGGGACATTATGATGAGCACTGCTTTAACAGCCATAGCAACAAATTCAGAGATTGTCGTGCGCTATGCTGGTGGAGGTTTTTGTTTTAGGGCACGCCCCAATGGCCCAACCTTTTTGCAAGTTATTTCCATTAAAATAGTTTCTGACTAATTACCACGAAATGAAATTATTTCATTCAGCTAATTCTGGCACTTGAAACCAATTTATAATCACCTGTGCGAAAGAATATTCTAGTATGCGAACTCTATCAGTCATCACGATTACACTAATCATTTTTATTTCATTCCAAAATGTAAACGCTGAAACATCTCCCCCCCGGGGCCACCATAGTATCTCAGGGGTTGTTAAATTATTCTCTGTTCAGACCGATGAAAACGGAAATGTTAACCTCATACCGAACATTCCACCTACCTCAGACGGAGCGCCCACAAATCTTTGGCCAAATTCAGGATCAATATGTGACAGTGGATTACTTGCCGTTATAAGTAATAACGTGCCAGGCCGCAATACTATGACAAGCATCGCGCTTACAGCCTTAGCCAATAACTCACCTGTTCAAGTTGTATATGCCGGAGGTAATGGTTGCTTTCAAAATAGGCCAAACTCTCCACGCTTCCCCCAAGTTATCTCTATCGAGATTATTTCAGAGTAGATTCAAGCGCGTGATTAAAGCATTTCCTGACAAGGTGAACCACAGGTTAAGCGACTAGAAATGCGAAAAAACAATACGATAAAGCACCTCCTTGATTACATTTGATGCGGAGGCGCTTTAGAATTCAAAATCGAAATTTATCAAAAAAAACAATTGCAAATAATCCGTATAGATATCCTGCGATGTGAGCCTCCCAAGCAATTTGGGGGGCTTCTTTTAATAATAAAATTTGTGCCGCGCCGACAGCAACGTTGAGAAGAATGATCGCTGCACTAAAGCGCAATAAGTTTGGGTCACTCAATGGCAATAAATGCCTCCTAACCGTATTGTATGATTGCTCCGCTTGAGGAAATTGTCGATTGGAGGGCGTAGTCTCCTTCGCGACAAGCGTACATCGCATCGCTGCCGCCATCAGAGCGCTAATACTACCTGAAGCCCCGATCACAGATACCGGGCTATTAAAATGCAGCAGAACAAAACATAAGCCTGAAAACAAACCCGCACTCAAAAAGAAAATCAAAAACCACACACTCCCCCACAAATGTCCTTGCTGTAAGATCTTTCTCATCATGACGGCTTCATCAACACTTGCCCCTTGATTCAAAGATGTATGACGCCGCGCATTACGAAGTTGCGCATCTCCAATAAATCGCAAAGCAAGCGGGGTTCCGAAAGCCAGCAAAAACATCATATTTAAAAACAAATGCATAAAACCACCGTGTAGGAATTGATGCGTAATCGGTGGCAACCACAATAGCAAAGGGTTAACCTCCTGAGTCAAAGCCAACGAATAGCGCAACGGCACCAAAGCACCAAAAAATCTAACAAAGATCATCTCAGGATTGGGACCAAAGCTCATAACTATGTGAGCTAAAACCATAAGCGCAATGAGTCCCGTCACCACTGGCGGAGCCCTATGAATCCAAGTTTGTTGCCGCTGTCTACTCATTTTACTATCTGCGCTTGCGGGTACAGATTTTTTATGGTGACCAGGTTCTAAAGGGGGAATAGTCAATTAACATTCACTTTCGCGCACATTTGTAGGTTTATTTTCTCACGATAACATGTCTTCTCGATCTTTATGCAAATTGTGAGGGGGCATTTTGTTCCAAATTTAAATAAGATGATAACGATAAAGATTAAAGAGGCGTTAACGAAAATTCTCTCAAATCCCTCAGTAAGACATCAGGATTGCAAAAAATACTTTTGGGGGTGATTGCCGGGCTGTCTCCCAAACCCTTTTAAAAATTAAAAAAAGAATTAGAGGGCGAGAAATTCCAGGGAACACACAAGGCACTCTGCCTAAACAAAAAATTAATCTGCGCAAGGCTGACACTTATTTTGTTTCATTATCAAACATTCGTGAAAGAATTTATCAAAATCGAACCATTTTGACCACATCATCAAGTATTTGTTCACCAAAATCAGATAATTTTCTGTGCAGAACAATCATATTTCATGAGTAAGAGCCCAAATCATGTCTCAAGTACCATCTAACTCGAATGCTTCCAAGCTGGCACAACCCGTTCCGCTGCAATCAAGCACCAAACAACAGAACAAACCAGACCCCACAGCGCAAAAACCCTACACTGATACTCAACCCCATGATGACAGGCGCCGCCACTCAAGGGTAAATTACAAATTAAAAGCACGCTATTTAGCAGAAGATGGCAGAGAACGCCCTTGTGTTGTGGTCAATATTTCTGCTGGTGGCGCTATGGTCCGCGCCAAAACAACTCCAAGAGCCGGAGAAAAAGTCGTTCTATACATCGATAGTGTTGGTCGATTCGAGGGGGAAGTTATTCGTTCGGGCAAACATGCTTTTGCGGTTAAATATAAAGCGCGGCGCGCAAAAATCCAACGTACAGCAGACGCCTTGATTAGGGTTCTCAATCGTGGTCAGCAAGCTGCAGATCGCCGTAAAGCGCCGAGAATAGAAGTTGAGAGCCAGGTTATTGTGACCAATGCCGACGGCAGCCAACTTGATTGCACAATCATGGATGTTTCCTTAACCGGCGCTTCTTTAAACATCAATCCACAACCCGCTCTTGGCACTGAGATGATTATTGGGCGCATGAAAGCCCGTGTTGTTCGTCTGCATGAAGACGGAGTTGGGGTTGTTTTTATTGGAAGCGCTAAACGCATGGAAGATATTATTAAACAAACAACGGGACATTCAGAAACGCCGCCAGCGCCTCCTCCACAAAAATTAATCAGCAGCAGTTTAGAAGCTGAAATTGCGGATGTTGGCACCGAGATTGCAAGTCATTTCGGTAGAAAAGATACTTAAACTTTAATTGTTACATTTAGGGACATAACCACATGCTAGCCGCTGATAATTGGTGTTTAAAAGTCGATGATAAGATTTACGGTCCATATTCCTCGTCGCAATTGAAAAAATTTGCAACCGAAGGGCGCCTTGCTGCATGGTCTCTCGTCTCGCCTGCGGGCGCAAATCGTTGGCGCGAAGCCCAACAAGAGCAAACCTTCGCTGCTCTTTTTGGTAAAGTTGCTAATAATGACAAACAAACTTCCAATTTTGGCAAACGCGCCCTCAATGAAAAAACGACAAAAGCTGATGAAAAGGAACATACAGGAACTTGTAATTTTATTCTCATTTTTAACGTCGTCAGTGCTGCTGCCTCTCGGGTGGAAGCTGCTATTTTAGCGTTAGGACCTGGATTCAAAATTGCTGATAATGTTTGGACAGTATCTTGCCAGCAAACAGCTATAGGTGTTCGCAATGCCATCGCCCCATTTTTATTGCCGCGCGACTCACTGTTCATTGTGGATGCAACACGAGGCCGGTCGTCTTGGCAAAACTATCCCCCAGAACAACACGCCAAATTAATGGCCGCTTGGGCAAAAGCAAAAAAATAAAATAAACTCCTATTGGCAATCGTCCAATATGTAGAGGGGAAAATCGCTAAGCCCCATAACCCAAGTTTGAGTTTCATAATTGGTGTGGTTGCATCAATGCTCATACTGGGTTGATCATTACTATATGTTCACAACCATCGCGTTGCATAATTTTGCTCTTCCTTTATGCGTTGAAAGATGTATTGCCCCGCCCCTCACGGCACGCTGTACCAATTGTAGTAAGTAGCGTTACTGGCAAAACGTTCCCTATCTGGACTATTGATTGGGAAACCACCCTCACCCTAATCCAGTCCCCTATGCTTTTAAGACATTACCATAAAATGATATACATAAATGCAACCAATATGATTAAGGCTAAACTTTGGAACAGGTAGTTTTTGTAAATTGGTAAACCTTGCGTGTCCATGGTGATAAGAGTCCGATTCAAAACTAATATTTAGCCAGTCGTCTTGAGATCAT
>CAYZLR010000145.1:0-5921 GCA_964479275.1 uncultured Caulobacterales bacterium | reverse complement strand
CGACCATAATCGCCAAACTCTAACTTAAAAGGTGGACCACATAAAAGGGGCAGGTCAGAATCAAAGGCCGATTTGGAGAGCCATCGGCGCTGCTTGCCGCGCACGGTATTGGCCGAGATGCAGAGATGAAAATGATAGTAATTGGTATCAAGATGCATACGCCCATAGACCATCTGGTCGGGCGCGCGCAGAGACACATATTGCTGCACCAGATCAAGTAAGATGCGCATTTGCTTGGCTGTTGAGACTTCGGGGTGATGTCCCAGCACGATGCACTCATGATAGAGGTAATTTCCATTCGCGCGTTTGGGTAGGAAGGTCGCGTTCTCTTCAAACTCGGCGGCGATATTATCCGTGTTTTCTGTTTCCCACATGTTGCGCGAAAAGGTCGGCGCTTTGCGGTGATATTGATCTTTGTGAAAATACTGCACCAACTGACTAAAGCTGGGCGTTTTCCGTGCCATTGATTTGATAATCATAAAGTGAACATTATGCTGTCTTTCGACAGATAATGATCTTTAGAATTGGATTTATTATGTTGTGATGCTGGTAACATCACATGTCCGTTTTCTTCTTCACGGCTCTGGTAAAGCCATCAGCGGTGTTCTCAAGCTCGCGCAGCATTTTGATCGCCTCTCGCTCTCCAATCATGCGTTTGAAGCTGTTTGATTGATGGGCCAATTGGTTCAGATTGTTCCCGATCCCCCGCAGGATACGGATAAGGTCTGAAAGGTAATGCTGGGTATCAAGTTCGGGTAAATGCGCTTGATCGCGATAGGCTAAGGCTTCTGCCTTAATCTGCTGCCCTACACTTTTGCGGCCTTGCAACGTTGCGGCCTGCTGCCACATTTTATACTCATCCAGCGATAATGTCAGGCTAATTTGCTTGGTTCGATTTTTATAGGCCTTCCAATATTTACGATGATAGTCTTTGTCTGCCATGATAGATACGTGTTTCTGATTCTAAATTTACGCCAAATTTTGGTCTTGAATTTTGGCTTTGGGGGTTTCGGGGGTGTCCACCGAACCTTTCTGGGGAAATCACCCCGATAGGGGCAAGGTGGGATTGTAGCACAAACGACAGTTTTGTACAAAATCCCAAACTTGCCTCATCATACTCTTACTTACTCTTCTCTCTTATACCTCCTCCCATATCATCATTTTTTCTTCCCATAAATGCGGGCGCGGCTGCTGCGGAAGCTGTGGGTATCTGGTCAATGCGGCGTAGCGGCTTGTCCATCATATCCACCAGCCTTGTCCGATGTTTGGTATGTAAATAGTAGGTTCCTTGTCTGGTTTGAGAAATCCATTTGGCAATTTACCGTATTTCCGCTATACTACTGAGTAGGAAGATAAGTTATAATCGGTCAACACATGCCAGTCGTCAAAAAAAGCATTTCAATTACGGAGCCGCAAAACCAATGGATCAAAAGCCAATTGGATAGCGGACGATATGGTAATGAAAGCGAACTTTACCGTGAGCTTATCCGCAAAGCTCAACATGAAGAGAAAGCCTTAGCTGAACTGCGGGCTGCTTTACAAGAAGGTGAGCGGGATATTGCTAATGGTCATTTTCGGACACTCTCATCAAAGCAGGATATCAAGGCATTATTTTCCGAGATTAAGACCTCATAACGCATGAAAGATATTCGTTTATCGAGACGGGCCGAGTCGGACCTGCGCAAAATCCGTACATATACTGTTACCCAATTTGGCGTTGACCAAGCTGATCGATATTTATCCAATATCCAAGAGGCTTTTAATATTCTTCTCATGCACCCCAAGGCTGGTAAGCCCGCTGATGATGTCCGAAAAGGCTATCGAATGCTCGGAATCGGATCGCATGTTATCTATTATGCTCTGACTGGCGACTATATTGATATTGCCGCAATTCTTCATCAAAGGATGAATCCAATCTTACAATTAGGCTAGATCAATTTTCTAGCCCGAATTCTAAAGCCATCTGATAAGCAGTTTCTTCAAAGGCGAACCATGCCATGAAGTTTTTCATATCCCCTTTGATCTGTAGTGGCTCGCCCAGATTATCTTCAACCTCATTGCGTAAATCTTCAATAGCGGTGTAATTTTTGTCGAAAAATGCGTGAGTATCGGCGTAATAAATTAAGCTACTGGCCATGCCCGACGCGCAACCGTGCTGGAGCAGGTCAGAAAAGAACTTGGCGATATCGTGATAATCCAATGCTTCGCGCGCCACGGCGGCTTGCAATGAATGAGGCTTAGAATTGATGATATCTTGTAAGATAGATTTGAGAGAGGTGGAAACGGTCGTCATAGTATTCATCCAGTTGGCGTTAAAAATTAAGAACGCGCCAAACAAAGCCGCCTGAATAAGCGGACATCTCAAGGAGGAATTTTCACGAGTAAATCCTTGAAATGGCCGCGCAGGCGGCAAAGGTTTTGGTGTGTCTGGTTTTGTCGCCAATCCGAATGTCTATACTGTCCCTGCCTCGCTTTCTGTCAGATGGTTTTTCAAATCTAAAAAGTTTGGCTGACCACCTTTGGCCGTGATGCCTTGGAGGTAAAGCCCCGCCTTCTCGAACTTTGTCCAATTTACAGTGCCGTCCTCATTGATGATCGTCAGTTCCCGATAATCGGCCAAAGCTCGATCTGCATTATTGTCACCCTCTGCCGCATCGCCCTTACTCGGGAAGGCTTGGAAATTATGCCCCATGCGGTTCTGACTTTTGCTGGTTAGAAGCTGGGCATCATGACCCGATGTTCCTCCAAGGAAGGTTGACCCAATACGCTTGGCCGTAATGATGTCGTCAAAGTGCAAATCAATTGTGCCGCCATGGGTGATATTCCAACCCCGTTGAAAGATAGGTTCCGCCAGCGATATTTTCTCCATCTCAAACATGATTTGCGTTGTATAAATGAGGTCGCCAAGGGCTTGCGTATTGGTCTCGCCATCAAAGGCGATATTGAGATTACGACCATCGGGTAGATTGACCTGAAAGCGGCGCTCCCCAGATGGGGTTTCGTAAACATAGGTATTCTCAAAGACGCGCGCTTTATTGTCTTGAGTGAAGGGCATGCGTTCACCGTCTCCATCAATACCGTAACCCTGATTTAGCACCGTCTGAATATCTGCCGCCGTTTTGATAGTCGGTATGTTAAACAGCTCATGCACTTTGACTTTGGTAGCCTCAGATAAGTTCGGGTCGCTATCTGCGCGCGCCAATACATCGGTAAAAATATCAGCTGGATTGTCCGCTCCGAAGTAGAGCGTGGATTGCCCAATGATGTTTTCCAGAGCTTGCGCCTCGGCAGGATTAGCCGCCACACCCTGAATAGCGTCCAATTTTTTACTGATCATTGTGAGACGGTTTTGTAGTTCTGGCCGTTCCTGCACAAAGCTCAAGCGATATAGCGTGTCAATTAAAGCACGGCCCGATAAATCTTTTAAGTTTGGATCGGTTCTAGCGATGTCTTCTAATTGCACTTCATCACTTAAGGTATCGACTGTTGCGCGGCGTAAGTCATTGGCCTTTCTTTTTGCTTCTATTTCTTGATTGAAATTAGCGTTTTCAAGGTCAATCGATTTTTCTTTGGTGTCGAGGGCTGCAATTTCAGACTCACCCAAAATTGAAGTGAGTATCGTCGGGAGCAGGTTAATGGGAACATTGAAGAGGTTTGGATTCTGTATCTGCAGCTCTGCTACCCGCTGCAAAGCCGCGCCTTGCTTATCTGCTGAAATGTTTGTGGTGACATAGTTTAATACAGGGGGTGGTAAATTATCTACGCCGATAATGTCTTGCTGCAACTCCGCCAGTTTTGCGCAGGTCTCCTGTTTGCAGTCAGCGCATTCTTGCGACTGACTATGCTCATCATGATGTTCGAAGTCGTGTTCAGTGAAGGCCATTTATCGCCTAATTATATCACAACCTCCATTTTCTCGCCAATCAATCGAGGTTATCTTTCTGGTGCTAGCACTTGATCCTCTAAGCGCTCCATAGCCTCTGTCGCTTCCTTACTTAACACTTCGATCTCTGCGTTAAGTTCTGCCGCTGTTTTACGTTCTGCTTCGAGCAGCTTTCGTTTATCGGCGTTTTCAATTTGTTTCGAGTTTATGCGCTCTGTCCGCTCGGCGATTTCAGCGTCTTGCTGGATTTTGAGTTTCTGAAAACAGTCAATCATCTCTGCTTGAGCTGTTATTGAGGCGCAATCTTGAACAGTAAGCTGAGTCACCTTTGGCTCGGCAATCACTTTTGTATTTTGAGCTTTCGCCTCACAGCCTGCCGTTAGGCCGCTAAGCGTTAGGATAGCCAGAAAATCACGCAGCTTTTTATGCTGCCGCCGAGCGTTTGAGTGTTCCATGTTAAAGGGGTGAGATAGAAACATGCTCTACTCCTGATCTTGGATTGTCAAATTTAGGGGATCGAAAAACTGAACTTCGGCGGCGATTTGCAAAGCCGTTTCATGTGCAATGCCGCAGTAGTGAATAGTTGAACGAATATCGGTATGGCCTAGCAAAATTTGCGGCACCTGATAATCAAATCCCGCTTTCTCTAAAATCGGGCGCACCCGTGACTTGCGTAGCGTTTTTGTCGAATAGCGGCTTGGGTCTAGCCCGATGGCTTTTACCCAAGATTTGACCCGCAGGGCATAGGCCGCGCGGCTTATTGGGCTATTCGTATCTTTATCAGAGCGGGGCTTTATCCGCGTGAATAGATAATCGCCGCTGTTGGATTTACCAGATTGACGGAGCCAAAGCCCAACAGCTTGCCGCGTCGGCGGCGTTAAAAGACATTCTACGGTACGTTTGGTTTTTTTCTGCCGCCAAAACAAATGATGGCGAATCTCACCATTGGCATCCATCACATCACCGTAAGTGAGCCGCAGGAGGTCACAGGCGCGCAAAAGGCTATCCACGCCCAGCATGAGCAAGGCGAGGTCACGCCATTGCTGACGGCGCGTTAGATGCGCCTGAATGGCTTTTGTATGGGCGGCTGTAAGCGGTAGTTTGGTGCCAAGATTAGCAGGCATGATTTCGGGAATGAGGTTTTGACGTTCCCGCACTTTCGCTTTCTGAAAAAACGGAAGTTACAAGGCCCTTAAGCTCTTGATTTAGGCGGGGCTAAGAAAACGGGTTGGGTAAAAGAAGTGGAATTAGAGGACGTAAACGCATCAATCCCGCATCAGGATAGTTTTGCTTATTCAGAAAGCAACAGTATCATAAAATATGAGTGATTGATTAAATCAAGATTTGTGCTTTGTGCTGATATCCATATCGGGTGGTTTTAACCCCCCTAAAATGACAAGCTTATCAATTAGCTCCATCAAGTTTGAAATCGACTCCTTGGGAAATGTTTCCTCTTCTGACTATCCTGATCTTGGTAATATTGAAGACTGCCAAGCTTATGCCGAACTTGTTTCAGACCTTTTCAACATTCTGTATCCAAATTTTAATCTCTAACGACATGTATGAAACTCCAACCCGGCCTCAAACTAAGAATGTTTTCTTGTATATTAGGCAGTCAACGGATGAAAAAGCCCAACGACAAGTACGTTCGCTGAAAGACCAGCAAAGAGAATGCGAGATTTTGGCACAGCGCTTGGGCCTCAACATTGTCGATGTTTTTCGAGAAGACAGAAGCGCTAAAAGACCTCATCAAAGACCTGTCTTCAAGGCTATGCTCAAAGAACTATCGTATAAATCAGCCGTTAAGAGACGCGCTGATGGCGTTTTGTCTTGGCATCCTAATAGATTATCTCGAAATGCCTTAGAAGCGGGAATGGTCATTCAGATGCTAGATGACCAACTTATCAAAGATATGTATTTTCCAGCGTATTCTTTCCACAATGATGCATCTGAAAAAGATGTGAACGGCGGTGTAAAAGTAGTCCACTGTAGCGGCGGCCTTTTGCCGTCGCGGGCGGCGTAAAACTCGTCCAGTTTA
>CAYZLR010000144.1:0-5935 GCA_964479275.1 uncultured Caulobacterales bacterium | reverse complement strand
CAGAATCATAAGTCGCTGAAATCACTCAATTGTAATTTTGAATTGGGCTCTAAGCTCATTGACCTGCGCCCCAACGTCCCTCCACTTATCCTAAGTGCCTCTTGGTTTATTGAGTTTGCACCAAAATCACCCCCGCCGGTGTTTGGAGTTTTTCGGCTTGGTTACATAAGTGGGCGGGTTTCATCGATGTGATTTACGAGTGTGATTGGCGTTTTGTTAACAATCGCATGTGAGGACGCATCTCGTTATCTCCCCCCCCAACGCTTCAGCTTTACACAGCTATCAGCAAGGCCAAGGAACCAGTGTGTATTCACTGCACTCGTAAAGCAATCGATCATTAAAGAACTCAATAAACCCGTTCGTTTTTTGCGACTTATTCGGGCGGTTTTCCAGGCCGTGAGAAGCCCAGTGTGACATTGTTGGCATACGCCCATAAACCCAGGTCACGACTGATGAACTCCGATCCATTATCTACGCGTCTGTAAATTTCGGTCTCTTCTTTCAAATTCTTCAAGCGCACTAAACCTGGAATAAAAATCAAAAAGTATAGGTTTTCGCATGCGCAACCTCCGCCTCACAAAAGACACTGTTCGGATAAAACAACAGCAGGGCGATTAAAGACCCTCAAGGGTCCATCGCCTTCGAATACCTCAACAAATGTTGGATCAACAAACCAGAACGCTTTACCGAAAATCCAGCCCTATCACTACTGGGACTAAACATCTGGTGTTGGTTCTCATCAACCATCAAAGTTAGTATGAACTAGCCTTTTTTGTGTTTTCTCTCTATGTATACAAATATTAATTTGAAAGCACTTTATTATGATTGCATAAATTTTGCTCGACACCCTCAGCGTTCAACAAATAAATCACGCTCTTGCCGTTTGATGTTGCAGGTGAATTTCGGCTAAAGCCAGGGGAATATCATGACTGAATTTTTAGACTTGAACACAAATTCAACTGCTTCGCAAAATAATATTGGTAATTTTGCAAACTTAAACACTTCTTTTGGCCACGACGATCCATCCGTAGCTGTCGGGTTAAATGGCATTAATCGCTTTAGCGCAGAAGAGCCCTTTATAAATTTGCTAAAACATACCGGAGGCTCTGGTGTGACAGGCTCAGGTGGCATCAGATCTCTAAATACTGAAGGCGAGAGCCTGGATTTTCCCTTCCTGCTTCGTAACGGAAATTTGACCCTTGACGGAACTATAAATTCCCTGCCTGAGGGCCACGATAGTTTGGGGTTCACTTTTTATTCACGCAACCAGCCTGTTGAAACGGTATCTGGAACTTATGTGTTTTTATACACGGGAACTGCGAACATCCAAGTTAATGGTGCTATAGGATCTAGCGTTAACATCATCAGTAATGAGCCAGGAAAGATTGTTTTTGAAGTGATTGGTACTGACAATCCAATCGACGGCGAATATACAATAACGGCATCTGATATCAACACAGTAAATCCTGAATAAACTTTCCGCGCTACAGCATTGGTTCGCGAAGAAAATCTGGAGCTTTATGAAGCAGGCGCAATTTTTAATCCGGTATTTGTCAACCTGTTTAAAGATTACCATACTTTACGCTTTATGGATTGGCTTGAAACAAATAACTCTACAATTACTGATTTTAGCGACCTGGCAACGGTTGATCAGTTAACATACGCCACTCCCACTTCCCTCAGTCATACCAGGTTTTCTTTTTTCTATGATGCCAATGAAGGCTTATCTTCCAATAATGAGTATGTGAAAGCCATAGAACAACGAAAACTGACGGTCCCTGAAGGGAGTGCTGAATACATACGGTTAGATGGTATTTTACAAGAATTATCCATTATTGGCAGAGAAGCTTTGGCTTCCGAGCGATTAGCGAACAGCAATATAGATCATGCTTTTATTACGCCGTATGTTGATTATAATTCTTTAGAGCCACTTCGTCATGCGGATGGCCCCCCTATTTTGAGCATACAAAACAACGGAGGCAATACCCCCCCAACAACTATACTCAGAGGACATGATTTAATTACCACCCAAGACCCTATTCCTGATTACTTCAAAATTGACGAAGAGGGTAATTATATCGGAACAAACATCCCTCCTACAGGCAATGATTCAAACACCTTCCCATTTGAAAGCATCCCCACGGGCGTTCCCGTAGAAATCATGGTCGCACTCGCCAATCAAGTTGGTGCAGACCCATGGTTTAATATTCCTCATGATGCGAATGATGAGTTTGTTATTGAATTTGCAACATTTGTTCGCGATCATTTGGATGAAGGATTGATCGCGAAATTTGAGTATTCCAATGAAGTCTGGAATACAATATTTGCACAAACGCAATATGCCAGGGCACAAGGCTTTGCACTGGATCCCAATGGCGGCGTCAACGCCAGCGTCTTTCATGGATATCGCGCCGCTCAAATTGCCGATATTATCAATGAAGTATTCTCCTCGGCCCCAAACAGTGTTGAAAATGTACTCGCGACCCAAACGGTTTCTATTGGCACGACGACCTCAATCCTTGAGGGGGTCAAACGCTTTGCGGATGAAGATCAAACAGACACTATCAATGCCACAAATGATTTATTTTCAAGTTTCGCAGTTGCCGGCTATTTCGGTCAGGATGTCGCTGTTTCTCACTTTGAGTCATATTTAAACCTTGTAAGAGTGGCTAAAACACAAGCTGATCCACAACAATTTTTCAATCTTGAACTGGAAAATTTTGTACGCTTCGGCTCTGATGTTTTGCCCGTTACCCCGGGTGTTAATAACAACCAAACATTTTTTCCATCTTCTGTATTTGGAACAGAGAATTTTGACTTACAACAATTCCAAACAGATTTAGAAAGAGTATTTGATCCAGAAAGCCTTAACCTCTTTGACTCTCTTGATGGTTTTGGGGGCCTAAACGGCCTAAGGTTCATACAATATGAAGGAGGCTTTCACAGCAGAATAAATACCCTCACACCAGATTCTGATCTGGTAGAATTTGGAGTGTTTTT
This sequence comes from uncultured Caulobacterales bacterium, assembly GCA_964479275.1. GTDB lineage: Bacteria > Pseudomonadota > Alphaproteobacteria > Caulobacterales > Parvularculaceae > CALLPQ01. Next base: position 2,935 of record CAYZLR010000144.1, on the reverse strand, counting down.
CGAGAATTTTCACACCAGTGAAAATTTAGGAACACTTCAGACAGAGGCGATTGATATTTATCGACGCGCAGGAGGCACACTCGTCAATGATTTTATTGGCGTTGGCAGCAGGGATCATTTTTTCAATAATAATTTTGGAACAAGAAATCATCTCTTTGATCAAAACCCACAAGCCGCTGCGCTTGAAGAACACAATTTGGATAATTCTGACGCTAGTATTAATGCTGGTCGGGACTTATCAGCTTTTCAGCATGGATTAACTGTTCTTGGCACGAATAATAATGAAACTGTTATTGGCTCAAACCAGGAAGATTTCCTCACTGGCTCGGGTGGCGATGATAACCTTGCGAGCGGCGACAGTGATGACGGTCTACATGGTGGTGACGGTAACGATACCCTCGATGCAGGAAGTGGAGATGATACAGCGGTCGGCGGCAACGGACGCGATTTTGTTACCGGGGGTGCCGGTGATGATACGATCCAAGGAAATGCCGGTAATGACATTCTTTCAGGACAAACCGGAGAGGATACAATCGATGGCGGTTTAGGTGATGATGAAATATTTAGCGGCGCTGATAATGATCTGATATACGGCGCTCTTGGCAATGATCGATTGGATGCTGGATTGGGTGATGATATGGCCTTGGGTCAGGGGGGAAGAGATACACTTAATGGTGGCGAGGGCAATGACACTCTTTATGGTGGCTCTGGCTTTGATTTCCTAAGAGGGGGAAACGGCAATGATACTTTAACTGGCGGCTCCAATGCAGATAATATTTTTGGTGAGAGTGGTAACGATCTCTTAAACGGCGATATCGGACGTGATCGACTATTCGGCGGTAGCGGTGATGACACCCTCAATGGTGGCCTCAGCAACGATTTACTTATAGGAGGCTCAGGACGAGATATCCTGAACGGTCAAGATGGCAATGACCGTTTGATTGGCGGGTCAGGATTTGACACATTAGACGGAGGCCGTGGTGACGACACAATTTTTGGCGGCTTCAATGCTGATCGATTTGTGTTCAATAATAATTTTGGCAATGACACGATCATCGATTTTGAACAAACCAATAATTTTGAATATATTGATCTCTCTGCTGTTGCGGGCGTTTCCAGTTTTGCAGACCTTAATATTGCGAATAATACTAATGGCGATGCCGTCATCACCATAGGCTTGGATACGATTACATTACGAGGTATTGATGCTAACGCTCTCGTAGCCGGGGATTTTATTTTTTAAGGCATAGCTTGCTTTCGTGAAATAAATTCGCTTTTCGGTATTGATGAGAGACTTTCGCAGGTAAGCGATTTGGGTGACCGGTTGGAGGTTACAAAAGGCTGACGCCTCGCGGGCGATCCCATCATGATGATTGAAACCTTGAATTATTAGCTCGCAACGGCCTTGCCCTACGCCCGTTCCAACTCTCACAAAATCAAGCAGATATTAGAGGTATACAGATTGATTTCTTCATATATTGGTTTAGACACCACGCTTTTTGGAGAAAAACTTAGAGCGCAGCTCATCATACATGACGTATTCTATCGTAAATGAGACCCATCAGTTTTATGGTCTCGCGGATTTAAAGCCACAAACCGGTCATACTTTCCTCTAATCCGCCAGATGTCCGTTACTGAGCAAACAGGGGCGGGGTTTTTCGACTCCAAGCCATCGCCGTTTCCAGTTCATAGCCTAGTTCCAGCAAAACCCGTTCTTGGCCGATTTGAGCATTAAAAAGCATCCCGATGGGAAGGTTTTGCTTAGACATGGTGAGCGGTAGCGATAGCGAAGGCGTTCCTGCAACATTGGCGGGCGCAGTATATTGCGCGTATTCTGCCAAGCGCTGCAGCGCAGTCTCATAAGGCACCTCAGGCCCGAGATAGCCAATCTTGACAGCCGGGCTGGTTAATACCGGAGAGAGAATAACATCAACCCCTTCAAACATTTGCTTCCAGACACTGCTAAATTGAATCAAAGCGAAAACCGCGCTTTGCAGTTTCTCCTCATTCGCAAAGAAATGCTGCCTCAAACCCAGTGTAAATGGTTCAAATTCTTGAGCACTGGCTTTCTTCCCGGTTTCTGTCTCCCATCGACTGACATAAAAACTTGCGGCCGCCGCCCAGTATAGCAAGAATTGATCACCAAAACTTTGCGTGATCTTATTCTCGATCTCAATGGCTTCATGCCCAAGCTCCCGGCATAATTGCACCGTGCTCTCTAGCCCCTTAGTTACATCTGGATGCAAAGGAGTGCCTAGCGTGGTTGCGCCGGCAAAACCTATCTTCAAACGTTTTTGGCTTGCGGAGGATACAAACCCTACTGGCGCCAACGGTCCATTACCTGAAGGAATTTCCATTGTCGCCAAGAAAGCAGCCGTATCACGGATCGTGCGACTGACCACACCATGGGCAGAAATACGCACCGGCGTATGGCTTTCGTCTCGTGCAGGGCGAAAACGATCGCGTGAAGGCTTCAAGCCGACGAGCCCGCAACAAGAGGCCGGGATGCGGATAGACCCACCACCATCAGTTGCATGAGCGAATGGCACAACACCAGCCGCCACCAAAGCCGCCGCGCCGCCTGATGATCCACCGGTAGAGTGATCGAGGTTCCAGGGGTTGCGCGTTGGTCCAGAGCTCATTGGCTCCGTGGTCGCGGTTAGGCCAAACTCAGGCGTTGACGTTTTACCAAGACTGATTAACCCACTTGATTGAAAGTCATCAATAAAAGGGAATTGCGTTGTCGCTTTTACGCCGCGATAGGCGCGCGAGCCAAACTCGGTTGGGATGCCCTTTACATGGAACAAATCTTTTATAAAAGTTGGCACCCCTGAAAGCGCCCCGTTTTGAGAAGCGGTTTTTGCGTCTTCTGACCTGACCCCTCTGAACAAAACCGGTGATTTTGGGATTATTTTATAATAGCCAAGGTTTATGG
>CAYZLR010000143.1:0-5958 GCA_964479275.1 uncultured Caulobacterales bacterium | reverse complement strand
TTCCGAGCTTCATCTGCCCCAGATTTCGCGTCCACTCGAAATATGAAACTGTTACGCCTCCCGCATTGGCGTAAAGATCAGGAATGATGCAGACTCCCTTGTTTTGCAGGACCTTGTCAGCCGCATATGTTATGGGGCCGTTCGCGGCTTCAATAATGACCTTGCAGTCCAGCTTCCCTGCATTGTCGCGGTTGATTACCCCCTCAACAGCAGCGGGTATGAGTATATCACACTCAATTTCCAGACCTGAGAGTGGATTGTCATGAAATTTTGCGCCTGGGAAACCGTCCAGCGTGCCATTGGCCTCCCGGTATTTCTTGACCGCCCGTACATTCAGGCCGCCTGAGGAGTGCAAATAGCCTTCTCGTTCACATACTGTCGTTATGACTGCGCCATCTTCTTCGGATAGAAACAGAGCTGCGTGGTAACCGACATTACCCAGACCTTGAACTATAACTCGCTTTCCCTGCAGGTCACCTGACATTTCATGAGCACGAACATCATCCGGATATCGGAAGAAATGACGAAGTGCATATTGCACGCCGCGCCCCGTTGCCTCTAGCCGTCCGGCAATGCCGCCGCAGATCACAGGTTTGCCTGTTACACAAGCGCGCTTGTTGATGTCATTGGGATGTAGTCGCCCATATTCGTCTGCCATCCAGGCCATTTCCTGCTCTCCTGTTCCCATATCTGGAGCGGGAACATTCATCGAAGGGCTGATCAGGCCTCGCTTTGACAGCTCATAAGTGAAACGTCGTGTAATGCGTTCCAGCTCATGAGCCTCCCATTCCTTCGGATTAAGGCAAATTCCGCCTTTCGATCCGCCGAAAGGAATTTCTGTCAGCGCGCATTTATATGACATCAGGGCCGCGAGAGCTTCCACTTCCTGCATGTTGACATTAGGAGAGTAACGAATACCGCCTTTGACCGGTTCGATATGTTCGGAATGTACAGCCCTGTAACCAGTGAATGTGTGGATAGCCCCTCTGAGTCTGACACCAAAACAGACCTTATATACCGAGTTACACACACGGATTTTTTCGAAAAGTCCATCTACCATCGGTAGATGGGAAGCGGCTTTAGCGACCATGTTGTCGACGTTTTGAAGAAAATTCATAATCTCTCCCCTGGCCGCACGCTAAGGAATATTAAAAGACTATAGTTTTTAATTACATTGATAATTCGGGAAAAATGTATATTATCAACAAAAATTTAGAAACAAAGATAAAGTATATGAGCAAAGAGCGAAATCTGGATTTAACAGATAAAAAAATTCTCTTCGAGATCCAGAAAAACGGGCGGATAAATCTGGTGGATTTGGCGGCAAAGGTAAATTTGAGCAAATCACCATGTTATCAGCGGCTAAAACGGTTGGAGAAAGAAAAATATATCAGGGGGTATCGAGCCGACCTTGACCCCAAGAAAATTTCGCGTGGATATCTGGTTTACGTGCAGGTCAAGTTGGAGAGCACAAGGCGGTCGGCCCTAGAAAAATTTAATAAAGCCGTGAAAACGATTCCGGAAGTTCTGACATGTCACATGATGTCGGGTGGATTTGATTACCTCCTCAAAATACGAACGCGAGATATGACGGATTTCCGGGAGTTATTGGTCGACGTCATATCAGATCTTCCCGGCGTTCATCAAACCCTGACATTTCCAGTTATGGAGCAGATTAAAGAGACGACCGAGTTAACAATAGAAGGACTCGATTAGGTCGTGGTGGCCCAATTGGAAGAACAAGGAATTCGAGCCGCGTGACTGAGCCGGTGGACATTTTAGACGACGCAGACTGGTGTCCAGCCTTATTTATGTACCAGTTTGATTTAGAGTCTCTGGCACTGGCGCACGCATATTTAGGGACTGATGTGGCCTAATGTGATTGTACTGTTTGAGCCACATATTGATGACGATTTGAGCTTGATCGATGCTTGTGAACCATTCGGTATTGAGAACGTCATGACGTAGAGTTCCATTGAAGCGCTCATTGTAACCATTCTCCCAAGGCGACCCAGGATAGATCTGTATCGGTTTACATAGTGGTGTCGATACCTTTCAAATCGCTGTCTATAAAAGGCAATAGTTAGTGTACTTGGGTCAAACTGTCTGGTTGTTTTATGAAAACTACTAGAATAATGGCCAGTGACGACAGCGGAAGTGTTGCCGAATAAAACTGATCTCTGCATAAAAATATTGGAAATCGCTTTGTATATAACCAAGTTCAAACAGCAACCGTGACGTTTAAAACCAAATCCAATTTAAAATGCCGTTTGGTAGAAATGCCGAAATTTATTTAAATGTGGTTGTAACTGAGCAAGAAAACACCCTTTGATTTATTAAAAATCATAAACTGTCATTAAGTTTTTAGGCTTTCAAATACCGTTCTTCGTCTCGGTTTGCTAACATTCTGTGGATTATATTTTCTGTAAACCATGAATATGGAATTCATATAGAATCATTTACAACCAAAATTATGGGTAAGTTTATATCTGTTTCGAGGGTGCGGTTACCTGATGTTTTTTTACCCATAATTGGCTTAAGACCTGTCAATAGGTAAATTCCCAAATATCTCGCCATTTTTCAATTGACTCGATATTTTGTAATTTTCATAGGCCTTTAGCGGTAAAAAAAAATCATTCTGTTAGTTTTTCAGCCGCGATATCGTAAAAATTAGTTTTTTTTATTGCGGAAACAGAAAACATATAATAGGCACATAGTAGTGAGATCAAAGTAGCTACATTGACTGCAACTGGCTTATGTTGAGCATAAAGTCCATATCTCACATTATCAGAGCACTATTCCATAGACAATAGATGCCCGATTATTCTTAATAGTTATAATCTTACCTATCACTTAGGTATAGTTTCCAAGGTTATACCTTGGTAGCCGTAGGCTTATGGGGGTGGGGTTGCCAGGGAGTTTATTTTGCTTTTACTTCAAAGACTTGTTGCCGCTCATCTGAAAGATAAATGTCATAAACCGAAATATTGAAGCGCCATAAATCGCTGACCCCATATTTATCAAGACGCACGAAGTGTTGCCGCTTGTCAACGGCGGTGTAAAACTCGGCCATTGTAGCGACGAGGCTTTTGCCGCCGCAGCGCAAGCGAGGAGCGCCAGCCGAACGTGAGGGAGGGAAGGATCAAAGCCCGGAGGGTGGAAACCGCGAAGCGGGTTCCATTCACGCGAGCCCGGCCTGAAGCTTCAGCGCAGGGAGGCGCCCATACCAATGTTATAAATGCACCAAACTAGAGTCAAAGTATTTAGCACCGAATCCGGCGGGGTCACCTCAATGACTACACATCTACTAAATTTTCTAAACACAATCGGGTTTGATAGTCAGGCAAGACTTGAAATTTGACTTTCCCGTTAGGTAGTACTTCTGTTGAAATTCCTTCAATACAATTGACTCTATCAAGGACGACAATGCCAATTGCTGGTGTAACGCGGCTCCGATTCTGAAATTTAAGGTGGGTTATATCGCCGTTGCTATCGCGGCGTATGCCAACTGGCATGCCTGTAAATGCTTGTTACGTGTCATGTGGTGTCCTCTTAGGATAAATGAGACGTCTCCAATCCAGACGGAGAAGAGTTTTCTAAAAATCGGAAATAGGAAATGAATTTTATGCCGTGACGCGTGAGAGACCGAATTGTTTTCATCTCACTGACATTTAACTGCTTATAAACCAGAACCGATGATATGTTCCGATCACATGCGGACTTGAGCAAGGCTATTAAGCTTTCAGAATACGTCTCGCTTATTACGATTAAGATAGCCCCATTTTGGCTTTCGCACTGATCAAGCATGGATTGACATTGGGACGCAGTAATCTCGGTTTCGCTCACCATTCTAACCGACACTCTCACAGATGGATCAAACGGCATATTCATGGCGCGAAAAGTCCGCGCAGGTGATACGAATTGAACAATCAAACAGTTGTCATATTTGATGAACTTATCTAAAATCTTGACCATTCCATCCTCCAGGATAACGACGTTGATCTGATGCGCTTAAGTCAGTCTGATGGGAAAGGGCCCTGTGAGGGAGTCCAATCATCCGGATCGTTTGAAAACTCTGTTTCGGGCTCGCATTTTGCTATCCTCTCAGGTTTATTTTCTTTCGGATTTTCAGATCCCTTTTTAGGATGTATTTGATAGGAATATTTAATTTTCCGGGTCAAATCGACCATCTCAAAATCTCCATGGATTACAAATTTTATCTCTAAAGTTTCGTTGCATGTTTAGTCATTTGCGGTGACACACGCCCGCCCGTAAGGATCAACACTCCACAACATTCACAGCTAATCCCCCGAGGCTTGTTTCTTTATATTTTGAGGACATATCCATTCCGGTTTGCCGCATCGTCTCAATCACTTGATCGAGACTCACTTTGGGCGGCGCTGTTGAATGCAAAGCCAGACGGGCAGCGTTGACAGCTTTTGTTGCACCAAGCGCATTTCGCTCAATGCATGGAATTTGGACAAGACCACCAACAGGATCGCACGTTAGTCCGAGATTATGTTCCATTCCAATTTCGGCAGCGCTCGTCACTTGCTGGGGCGTGCCTCCCCAGATAGCGGCTAGTCCACCGGCTGCCATAGAACAGGCCACACCGACCTCGCCCTGACATCCCATTTCTGCACCAGATATTGAAGCGCGCTGCTTATACAGCAATCCGATGCCCCCCGCTGTGAGCAAGAATTGTCTGATTTTTTGAGCGTCAATTTCTGTTTCGTTACGGGTACAATAGTATTTCATTATTGCGGGAATAATTCCGGCTGCGCCATTGGTCGGTGCGGTGACGACTTGCCCGCCAGAGGCATTTTCTTCATTGACCGCCATGGCATAGACATTGAGCCAATCAAATAATTCTTCCCGTTCATTTGAGTTCAGTCTTGTACTGAGCTTTTTCCAAAGGGCGGGCGCTCTGCGCGACACTATCAATCCCCCAGGTAAAATGCCCTCTGTCACCAATCCTCGCTCTATGCATGCGAACATGACCTTAGCAATATGGTCCAGTTTTATATCTGTTTCCTCACGCTTACGAATGGCATCTTCATTGGCGTAAATAATCTCATGGATTGGCTGATTTTGCGCTACGCAAAGATCGATTAAATTTTGAGCTGAACCGAATGGATATGGAAACTCGGTTGGAACGCCATCAACGATATCTGAATGTAAAGGCTTTTCCAGTTGCGCCTTGGAGGCAATAAACCCGCCCCCAGTCGAGTAATAGGTCTGGCTTCTAACGAGTTTACCGCTCTCGTCCAGGGCCCTCATAATCATACCATTAGGATGGAGATCAAGTTCTAAATCATAATTAAAAATGATATGTTTTTCAGGGTCAAAGGAGATGGTTTTTTCACCGGCCAATCTTAATAGATTTTCAATATAAACGCGTGAAACATCTTCATCAGCCTGCAGGGGGTCAAGGCTCTCAGCTTGATGTCCTAACAATCCTAAAATAACGGCTTTGGGTGTTGCGTGCCCTATGCCCGTTAACGCCAGAGATCCTTTGAGCTCCACTTCAATAGTAGATGTTTTGTCAAATAATTTTAGACGTTTTAAACTCTGAACAAAACGGTCCGATATTCTAATCGGGCCGATCGTATGTGAGCTTGAGGGACCTATGCCTACTCGAAAGACATCTAATACCGATAACATGTCGCTTTCCCCACGAAATCTTAAGGAAGAAGACGTTTTAGTCTCCCTGCCAATATTGGCTTTTTGGGCCCTTATTCAGTGTAAATTTAGGATGTTTTGCTAGGGAGAGCTTCCTAAAGCTCGCCATATCGTGTCGTTTTTAGATAAGTTGGGAAGAACCGCAGATATGAAAAAGTCTACCCGTCTGGAAACTAGTCCACCTAAAATTACGATCTAAACTTATAGGTTACATCATGGGTTTAGCTTATATTACTATCCGGGAAACTGGCTTTTCGGTCTTCTATGTATTTGAGC
>CAYZLR010000142.1:0-6265 GCA_964479275.1 uncultured Caulobacterales bacterium | reverse complement strand
ATGCCCTGCTATTCAAACCATGAAAACTGAAGTTTTTCAGCTGCCTGTTAAAGTACCTCGACGATTCAGTTTGCAGGGAGATGCTTTCGCGCATTTTGTGTTCAACTCGGTGCCGTTAGAATTACAAATAGTCTACAAAAATAACATTTTAGAAAATCATTCGGTGCTCAATGATTGCGATTGGCCGTAAGAGAAAAAAAGGTCTCATTCTTGCCTAATTTATCAATTAGTAGTTTCTTAAGAGTGTTGGGAAACTGCAGAGTATGGCTATGCACATTATCATTAGCCCTTACTCTAAAAGTCTCTCAATTTAAGGGCTCGATTTAAGGATTGTGTTGATCTTATCACGGATCAAGAATTGCGCTCCATCAAGAGTGCTGTGCGAGTATAATGGTCTGTCATTTGAATGTTTAGTCGTGTTGAGGGAGGGGTAATTGCAACAGGGTGAATTTTAATCATTTTGTCGAAGGGAACTAATTTATGGCGCTTTCAAGGGTGGAAAATTCACATGGCGATTTTCGCAAAGATGATACTCATTTGCAATGGTCTCTCTTTGAAAAGCTACAAGGCTTAGTCGGCGTCAGTGCACCGATTATTGGTGGTTGCTTTGGAATTCAAATCTATGAATATCTCATGTTTATGACTGATGATGCGCCAAGATTGAATTTGGAGTGGCCGTTAGTCTTAGGGTGTTTGATCTATGTCAGCATAATGACACTATCTGGATTTTATATATTGCTTCGGCTGGAGCGGAAATTTGGGCACAAGCAATGCGTTGAATCGGATCCAAACTCAATACCCATGCTTGTTTTGGGCGTCGGAACGATGGTTGGAGTCGCGATGATGTTGCATCGAGCTGCTTTCGTTACGATACCGGCATGATTATCATGGATGTTTTAACCTATTAATTGTTTTCCCAATACATTTGAGTAACATTTATATGTTTTCGATGTGAGATGATTTCTACTGCGTTTAAAGGTGTGAGTATGTTAAGCTTTCTAACCAACAATAAATTAATTATCAGTATTATTATTCTGATTACTGCCGGGTTGGGTCTGTCCGTACAGGCGCAAAATGGCTCTCAGCGTGATATTGAGCTTTATGTCGTCAATTTCACGGCTGAATGGTGCCCAAATTGCCGTGTTTTAGACCCAGCATTGTATAAGGCTCTTGAGACTATTGATCGACAATCAGTTCAGCATATCGAATTTGATATGACAACACCCCAACGTACCAACGAGACCTTTGATAAAGTCAACGGAACTGTTTTGGCTGGCGTTTATGGTGACTATTTGGGGATTACTGGACTGGTTGTTATGATTGCAGCTGATAGTGGCGAAAAAATAGATTGTGCCACACGGTTGATGTCCGCTGATGCTATTGAAGCTTCGATTACGAATGCGGTGGATATTGTTCGAAAGAAAACACCAGGAACACGGGAAACAGAAAGTATTCTCTGTCCACCTGCAAATCGTAAAATTCCGGTTTAGTAAAATGAATATCATGCATGAGATTTATGAACTCAATTGCGGATAATTCTGATGCAGCAATCCAGCGGTGATAGACGTAATGTCCCAGTTTAGACGCGTTTTTGTATCTGTGTAGCTGCAAAACAATAAGAACGGGAAATGTTATAGAGCAAATTTGCACCGATCATAATCATAAAACTTTTCTCAGTTTTTATTTTGCTAGATTTTATTGCTGGGTTGAGGGAAGGGAGCAACTAAGGAGTGCCAACTCGGCCGCAACTTGCTTTAGCTATCATCATTTTCTATGCGAAAAATCTCGTTTCTGAAGATATCAACGATATAAAGTTCTCCATCATCATCTTCACCAAAACTGGCAATGCTTGCAATCGCACCCAAATCAGGGGTCGTAAGTTCATCTGTGCGAATGATAAACTCATTAGCCGTAATCGTTGTTCCTTGAGAAATTGAGTCAACGGGAATAGACCAGATATTGTTATTAACGAAGTCAGCAAAAACATATTCCCCGTTTAAGGCTTCAACACTCCCGCGATGTACGTAACCGCCAGTAATTGATAGGCCTTCACGCGGGCCTGGCCCATGGGCGTATTCTGCGATCGGAGGAGTTAAATTCGGTGTACTGCTGCCAAGAAAATTCAAAGTGCCTTCGACAATATTCCAGCCAAAATTTAAGCCTGATTCCCCCACTGTAATGAGATCAATTTCCTCAATCAGATTTTGCCCGACATCCCCAAGATAGAGATCACCTGTTAAGCGATCAAAGCTTGATCGAAATGGATTGCGCAAACCATAGGCAAATATCTCATCGCGAGCCGGGGTATTAAGGAATGGATTATCAGCCGGGATGGCGTAATTTGCTGTTGGATCTGTAGGAAAGTCGTCTGCAAAGGGATTAATTCTTAAAACGGATCCGAGTAGATTGCTCGTGTCTTGCGAGTTTCCTTGTGGGTCTCCCGCGCCGCCACCATCTCCAGTGGGTATATAGAGAAACCCGTCTTGGCCAAAATCAATCCAACCAGCATTGTGGTTTGCAAAAGGTTGGTTGAACGTGAGGATGAGACGTTGGGGTGAGGTGTCGGCGACGTTTGGATTATTGGCATCGACTGAGAATTCGAGAATCTCTGTGTCACCAGCAACATTTGTGATATAGACAAAAAATAATCCAGACGTTGCATAATCGGGGGCAAAAGCAAGGCCTAAAAGTCCTTGTTCGAAGCCCGTTGAAACCTGAGAAGATAGATCTAGAAAGGGAAGTGGTAAAAGAGTCTCTGTTTCGAGATCAAGAATACGAATTATGCCTCCTTGCTGAACAATAAATAATCGACCTGAATCATCGCCCGCACCTGTTGCAAAAATTGGGGCATCAAGACCTAAAGCAACGCGCCTGACCTGGATCGGGACATTGGTAACATTGGTGACACTAACGGTCAGATTGAGTGTGTCGCTAAGTGATCCATCACTGGCAGTTATCGTAAGTTGATATTGATTGTCGCCATTCATATCCAGCGGTTGTTCAAAGTCAGCGGCTTCTACAAACGCCAACTCGCCGCTTGTACTATCAAGCGAAAATAATGGTGAATCATCACCAGACAGAGTAAAGCTCACCGCGTCGTTATCTGGGTCATTGGCAGTTGCGGTATAAAAAGTGCTGTTATCGCGCTCTTCAACATTGGCAGTCGATGGTGAAGACAGCGCCGGCGCACTATTGGTGATAGCGGGCGGCGGAGGCGGGGTTTCTTCACTTCCCCCACAGGAGATCAATAAAGCAAGTAGAGGTAGTGACGACAGAGCGCTACATAAGGACCGCTTTTGCATAATTGTATTCTCACCTTGTATTTTGCTATACTCTCGATTTCTAGAATATCGTTCTATTATGCACTAAATTTCATGAAAATCCTATCGAAATTTATCATGCAAACTGGGTAGAGGGTGATTTTGCTAGAGTAACGCCTTATTCTCTATATTTACTCAGATTGGAACATTTGCGTCTTATGTTTCGAAACCATTACAGCAACCTGATGTAATGCAAAAATATCATAAATGGTGTGCGCGATAATCGGAACCGCGATATTATTTGTCACGAAAAAAATAATCCCAAAATAAATGCCAATGATGGTCGCAAGAACGATATAAATTATATTGTAGAAGTGCAGGGCTCCAAAGATGATTGATGGAAGCAGAATTGAAATCGCTATTGGTAAAAAAAGATAAAGCGCCCCTTGGATTGCACCTCTAAAGAGCAGTTCTTCCCCCAATCCCGCCCCAAGGCTCATCAGGAGGATACGAAGCGGGGTGAATCGAAAACCAATCTCGGAAAAAATTTTGGTTTGTTGATCCTTAAATAAAAGTAATTTTGGGTGTTTGGCACGCTGAATAAAAAATAGCATGATCAACATCGGGAGCAATGTGAGGATACCTTGTAAGATAGATTGCGGTGTCAAAGCAAAACTCTTATGAGGCAGTACCCCACTGAAATAACCCAACGCGTATGCTAATACGAATAGCACCACAGAGCCCGCCATAGTTTGTATCGCAGCTTTACCATTATCATTTATTTGAGCTTGATCAGGGGCAAATTTGTGCAGCAGCCATAGGGATATCAAGCAAAAACAAACAAACCCAAAAATGATGATAAAATTATTCACGGTTGGGGTTCTCCGAAAACCGATTTAAATGATTTATCGTTTTCATAAACAAGGCACGCTCAAAATTTTTACAACAAACTTATGGCCATTCCCGCCATAATTAATATCGTGGCAACCAACCAATATAAGCCATTGATGAGTGTCCCCTTTATGAGAACTGACCACCACTTACTATTAAAGTTTATCGCGAGAACACGGTAAGATTGGAAGATTGCCCAGAGTTGAAGCAAGTTATGAGATTGGCCTAGTACAGGAATATCGGAGAGGGGACTAGCTTGAAGCGCTATCACTATTCCCAAATAGAAATACAATGCAGCATGCATGTAAAGACTTATAATCAATAGATTATAAGTAAAGACTTCCTTTTTAGAAAAATAAAATATCATCAGTAGTATGGGATAAAAAAGTGGTAGAATAAATAAAATCCTAGGCATGTTGTTTCTAACTTTTGCTAGAAACAAGCGGGGATCATTTTCAGCTTCTTTTATACTCTTATTCAATGTTTTTATTAGAGATTTAAACCTCTCGGGCCCCGAATAAGTAATAATGTCATCGGTCTGTGATGGATTACCAGCTGCGTTTGATTGATCAGTTTCCGGTAGGTTTCTCTTTAGATTTTCATCGCTTTTAGAATGTTGCTCAAAGCTGTTATCAGATCTCTCGAATTGAACCAGAGTATTCGTATTAGCGCTTTCGTTATTAATCGATAGAAATAAGAGGGCGAAAAACACAAGACTAAAAAATAAAAAGATACGAAAAGGGGGAGTGTAGACAACGCGTTTGCCGTCTATGTATGTTTTTGCAAGCAAGCCAGGGTTCATAAATAGTCCCCGGATTGTGCGCCATAATCGGCTATCAATCGATAAGGTTTCTGCAATGATATCTTGTGCGAGGCCGATTATGGGGCGACGCAGCTCAATGCCGCGCTGTCCACAGCTGTGACAATACTCACCTTGAAGCGGTGTCTGACAGTTTTCACAGCGGCTAAGCTTGGATTGCATTATTTCTAACCCTCTATTTCAAAGTTTTCCTATAGATCAAAAAAACGGCTCTTGTTAAGCGGTAAATATATTTTTATGACATTCAGGTCGTACTGAAGGGCTGATTTTGTTGATGCCGGGCCTATGATTGATTGAAGCTTCACAAAGGATTGTATTGCAGGGTTTTGCCCCCTCGACAAATCGCTTAAAGACGGTTAAACGCTCAAAATTGGATTTTTTTGCTGCCGTAGCTCAGGGGTAGAGCACTCCCTTGGTAAGGGAGAGGTCGGAAGTTCGAATCTTCTCGGCAGCACCATTAATCCATGAAATATCAGCAGCTTTGAGAATTTTCGGCGCAAAAAACTGTTGTGGTACTGGCGCGTAATTGGCGCGTAAAACATCAAAATAGGCATCAATGGCGCGCGCCGCATCCTCAAGGTAATTTGGATCATAGGGCGCGTAGATTTCGGTCGTACTATATTCTCGGGATTTATGGCCGAGCTGTGCGGCTGTATCCCAGTTCGATACGCCTTGCTTGCGTAACCATCGCGCCATCGTGTGCCGCAATGAATAAGGTTGCACATTATCATCAAGCCCACACCGAGTTCGCAAACTTCTCCAGGCACTGCGAACATATTTAACCGGCTTCCCTCGATAGGTGATGACATGACCTGATGATGAGTTTTCCAATATGCCCGCCAATGTTTCTGGCATTTTAACAATAGGGCGTATTTTCTTTGTCTGTTTGCGCCCCGGAGGGTTGAGATCAATCAGGCGATTCTCAAAATCAAGTTGCGTACCCGTTAACTCATATGCTGCTTCGGGACGACAAAGTGTCCCGAGCATAATATAAATAAGCAAGCGTACATGATCCGGCGCATGGGTTAGCAATAAAGCCACTTCCTTCGGACTGAGCACCCGTCCTTTGGGTTCACCATAGTGCACATCAACACTGATGATATATGGAACGCTGGAAATCATACCCCGCCGATGCGCCCAATTTAACGCTGCTTTCCCGACACCTACAATTCTTTGTTGGTAGGCTGTGCTGTGTCCTTTATCAGATAACCACTGCACAAATTTCTCCTGACGGGGAACAGTGATGCGGAGCCGTCGGCAGGTGTAATTGACAGTCAATCTGTCAAGACGACCG